>JAFRIU010000042.1 GCA_017432645.1 Bacilli bacterium | reverse complement strand
ATAAATCAAAAGATCGAATCATTGCCACCATTTTTCCTGCCCATTTTTACAGAATTCAAGAAATATTTAATGAAGTAGAGAAAACCCATAGAAGAATTGTTATCATGGGAAAACCACTACAAGAATTAATCAATAAAGCAATTGAAGATGGGTATTTATCCATTACTAAGGATAAGATAGGTAGTTTATCTGATTTAGAAGACAGTAATAGTGTTGTTTTAATTTCAGACGAGAGAGAACAGCCATTTGCTAATCTAGAGAGAATTATCAAAGGATTCGATAAATATGTAACAATCAAAGAAACAGATACCATCTTTATCACAGAGCCATCCTATCCAGGAATCGAAAAACGCTTAGCTATGATTATGGATGAAATTGCTATGTTAGGCGCGGATGCAGTAAGTTTATCTAGTAAAAAGCATTTATTTCATCATGCATCAAGAGAAGACCTTATGTTAATGATTAATTTAATGAATCCAAAATACTATATGCCTGTAAAAGGAGAATATAGAAATCAATATGCCAATGCAGAAATAGCCGAAGAATTAGGAATTCCCAAAGAAAATATCATTCTAAAACTAAATGGAGATGTTTTGGAATTAGTAGATGGAAAAAATACAGAGACATTTGAAAAAGTGGAAACAGGAGAAATCCTAATTGATGGAAACAATAGTGGAGATATTGGAGATTTAGTTCTAAAAGATCGTGAAATGCTAGGAGAAAGTGGAATTGTTATCATTAGTTGCACACTAGATAAGACGACTAAACAAATCTTAGCTGGACCAGAGATTCTAACAAGAGGTTTCATCTATGTAAAAGAAAGTCAAGATCTTCTAGAAGAAACCAAAAAAATTGCGAGAGAAGCCATCTCTTCTTGCATTGAAGAAACCGAAAAGAAAGTAGACTATGTAAGAATCAAAAATGAAGTAAGAGATACTTTAGGAAAATTCTTCTATCAAGAAACAGAAGCTAAGCCAATGATTATTACAGTTGTTCAAGAAGTATAGCAATACTTCTTTCTGTATCCGTAGCTCAGTAGGATAGAGCGATCGCCTCCTAAGCGGTAGGTCACGAGTTCAATTCTCGTCGGGTACACCAGTTAGAAAAAAAGAATATGGAAACCCATATTCTTTTTATAATGGAAATGATATAATAAGACTAGGAATTTTTGAAAGGAAAAGTCAATATGAAAGAAATGAATGGAATCAAAATTCGAAAAGAATTATTAGACGAGTATCAAGAGATCATTCAAAAAGGGAATCTTTCTATCAAACTAGCAATCATTCAAATAATTGAAAATGAAGCATGCAATCTGTATATCCGCAACAAAGAAAAATACGCTGCCCAAGTAGGAATTAAGACAGAAGTTACCTTATTAGAAAAAGACACAAAGGAAATAGAAGTGATAGAACTAATTGAAAAACTAAATCAGGATCCTACAGTAACTGGAATCCTTCTCCAATCTCCTGTACCAGAACATATTGATTTTCAAAAATGTACAGAAAAAATCGCCATAGAAAAAGATGTAGATGGACTAACGAAAGAGAATTTATTTTCCATAAGAAATCATCAAGAAAAGATTCTACCATGTACCGTAGCGGGAATATTGAAACTATTGGAGTATTACCAAATCCCAATAGAAGGGAAAAACGTTGCGATAATTGGTAGAAGTAATTTAGTAGGAAGACCACTAGAAGATGCCCTTATTAATCGGAATGCTACAGTATTTTTGTGTCATTCCAAAACTAAAAATTTAAAAGAGATTACCAAGATATCTGATATAGTAATTAGTGCTGCCGGTGTTCCTAATTTAATAACAAAGGATATGGTAAAAAAAGATTTTATTGGAATAGATGTAGGGATGAATTTGGTAGAAGGGAAATTAGTAGGTGATTTTGCCAAGGATATAGAAGAAAAAGCTTCTTATCTCACACCAGTACCAGGTGGAGTAGGTCCTATGACTGTTGCTATGGTAATTCACAATCTAATAGAATTAAAGAATGGAATGAAGTAAAATGAAGACATGTTTAGTCCTAGAAGGTGGAGCATTAAGAGGAATTTATACAGCCGGTGTATTAGATGCTTTGCAGAAAGAAAAAATAAATATTGATGCTATAATAGGAGTTTCTATGGGAGCCTTAGTAGGAATCAATTATCTATCCAATCAACCAGGAAGAGCGCTAAGGTACAGTATGAAATACTGTCAGGATAGAAACTATATTGGGATTCTATCCTTTCTAAAAACTGGCGATGTAGTCAATAAAAAATTTGCTTACTATGACCTTCCAAACAAATTAGATCCCTTCGACAATGAAACTTACCAAAAATCAAAAATCAAGCTTTTTTGTACCATGACGAATCTAGAAACAGGAAAAGCAGAATATAGAGAAGTAAAAGACGCTAAAAAAGATACAGAATACTTACGTGCAGGTGGATCCATACCGGGGGTTAGTAGGATGGTAGAAATTAAGAACAAAAAATATTTAGATGGTGGTATGGCTGATTCCATTCCCATTCAAAAAGCAATAGATATGGGTTATGAAAAAATTATTCTAATACTAACTAGACCAATAGAATATCGAAAAAAAGAAAAGAAAATTAATTTGCTGGCAAGAAGATATCATCACTATCCTAACTTTGAAAAAACAATAAGGACAAGAAGTAGAAGATATAATGAAACCATTGAAAAGATTAACAAGTTAGAAGAAGAAGGAAAAATATTTGTGATTCGACCAAGTAGAGTGGTTCCAATCAAATTGGTAGAACACAATCCAAAGAAGATAGAAGAACAATACTATTTAGGAAAAACGGATTTCGAATCAAAAAAGGAAGCCTTAAGAAAGTATCTATCACATTAGTAGAATAGAAAGGAAGAATATGAATTATAGTCAAGTTTTGAATCAAGAAAAAGAATTCATTGATCAGCTTTGCCAAGAAAAAAGTTATGATGAAAACATCAGACACTTACTCTATGTAATTATTCCTGCTTTTATTATGAAATATGGAATTGCAAAAGAAAAACTTATTCTAAATACTTTTCAGACAGTATCGATTGAAAGAACAAATGAAAAAGAAAAATATATTAAAGCTTATTATTCCTCTGTACCACAAGAAGTAAATGGAGAATATAAAACCAGAAAACATATCGTTATTCAAAACTACAAAGAGATACAATTAGTAGATTTATTAGATAATCTAGTTCATGAGTTTAATCATGCACTAAACTCTTATAAAAATGAGATCAGAACAACAAAGAATTATATATATCTAAGAACAGGATTAACTTGTAGAATTTTTCAAAAAAGTAACTTACAATTTGTAAAAAAACAGAATTCTTATATTCTAGAAGAGATCATTAACACTCATCAAACATCTGATATTATTAATATCATTAAAGGAATAAAATCAGAAAATAGAGATATTCAGAATACTATTTACGCTATTAACTCAGAAACAGAATCTACATATTCTTCCAATTCTTACTATTTACAAAGCTATATATGTAAGGAAATTCTAAATAATAGAACTTTTATAGCAACATTAGAAAATCTAAGATTAACCGGAGAAGTATATGATATTGAGAAATGGTTTGATAATATTACAGGAGAAGAAAAATCTTATCAAATTCTCAATCAATCATTAGAAGAAGTATATACATTAGAAGAAAAGTATGCAGAACAAAAACTTTGGAAAAGTTTTACATTAAGAAAAATCAGATTTGTATCTCAAAGAATATTAAGAATTGTAGAGCTATTTAATAATAATGTGAATTTTCGCTAAAAAGATTCCCTCAAATATTGACGGAATCTTTTTTTTCACTATAATAAAATATATTTAATGACAGGAGGTATGATTGTGAAAAAGAAGTATATCGCAACAATCATGAAAAAGCAAAAAATAGGGGAAGAAAAATTTATCGTTTATTGTGATCATGCAGCAATAGGAGAATTAAATGAGAAAACCAATCGTTTTATTGATGCTAATCAAAAAGAATATGTACCAATGATGAGTGAGGCAATCCTAGATTCAAACTATCAAGAAGCATATTTTAATATAGTAGATTTTCAAAAAATAAAAGGTCAAATTAATAAAGAAGAAAAAGAATCTATCACACCAAAAGAGTTGGAAAAAATAGCATTAAGAGAATTTGAAAAAATGGGAAAGAAAAACTTTTATTATTTGGGAAGAGGAACCGATGGCAAAATGTTTTGTGGAGCAATCAATACAGAAGAAGTTGAAAGAAAAGTAGAACAAACTAAGCAGGAAGAAAAGACTATTGCAGCAAACGAAGAAGAGGAAAATGCAGAATTGGCAACTCTAAATGCTACCGGTGATGATGAAATGGATCAATTACTTCAAGAGATCATTGATGGAAAATTTACAGAAGAAGAATTAGCGCAAATTTTATCAGAATTAGAAATCAGTCTAGAAAACATTCAAGATATAGTAGATTTAATTGATTCCATGATTAATAAAAAACAGGAGCAGGAAAAGAATTCCAATCAACCCGTAAAAAGAATAGATATCAAAGATCTATATGAAAAAGTAACAAAAACATTAATTGCCCAGGATGAGCCAGCAAGAAGAGTGATTGCGGAAATTGCCAGAAAAGAAATGGATGACAGAAAAAAGAAACAAGGAATCCTTCTAACAGGCCCAACAGGAGTTGGCAAGACAGAATTAATGCGTTTAATTGCGAAATACATTGATAGACCTTTTTATACGGTAAATACCGCTCAGATCTCAACGACAGGAGATGTAGTGTTCATTGATGAAACACAAAGAAAGCCTCGTTTTATAGAAGAAGTATTATGGGATTTATACGTTCAATGCGGAAAAGATTTACAAAAAACAGAAAGAGCTATCATTTTCTTTGATGATATTGATGGATGTAACAATATAGTAGAAAATAGTGATCATGCAGTATTGGATGTACTTCTACCATTTATTTCAGGAGCAACTTATGATGCTACAGATGATACTTCTGTAGCGAAGAGAACAGTAAGAATAAGTACGGAAAACATGACAGTGATATTAGGAGGAAACTATTCTGACGTTTATAAATCCAGTGGCAGATCCGATTTAGGTTTCTTAAAGAAATATCCAATTGAAAAACAAAATAGAAGACTATCTACCAAAGATTTTATAGAATATGGAACAATGACAGATGGTTTTATGGGTAGAATAACAGTAATCAAGTTAAATAGTTTGGATGTAGAAGGAATCAAAAGAATAATGATGGAATCAGATGAATCTGAGATTCTAATTCAACAAAAAATATTTAAAGATCTTGGAGTAAAACTAACCTTTACAGATGGATACGTCACAAAAGTAGCAGAAGATGCTGCCGAAAAGAAAACGGGAGCTAGAGGTTTAAGTGAAGTAATTGATGATACAACCTGGCTTGCATTTGACGAAGTATATACAAATCCAAATACTTATAAAGAAATTATAGTAGATGAAAACACAATAGAAGATCCAAGCACCTATCAAAAAATCGAAAGAAAACCTAATAAACAATATACAAAAAAAAGAACCAATCGTTTAAGTGAGGCAAATAATTAAAAAATGATACGGAAACGTATCATTTTTTCTACAAAAAAAGACTCATAAAGTCTTTTGTTTTTTCTTGGTAGCGCCGGGGAGATTCGAACTCTCGACCTATCGGGTATGAACCGATTGCTCTAGCCAACTGAGCTACAGCGCCATTTCCATAACAAAATAATGATAACAAAAAAAAATTAAAAAAGCAACAGTTTCCTTTGTATATTTAGTAAAATTAAAGTTTTTGTACAAAAATAGAAAGAAAAAGTAAAATAAAAATAGAAATAAGAATAAAATAAAAGGTACAAAAAAAAAAGAAGTCAAAAAAGAAATTATATGATATACTAGAGAATGGTAAAAGGAGGATGTAAAATGCTAGAATTAAAAAAAATTACGAAGATTTATAAAACCGAAGGGTTTACTCAAAAAGCATTAAATGAAGTAAGTGTTTTTTTTCGTAGAAATGAATTTACTTCTATTTTAGGACCGAGTGGTAGCGGAAAAACAACATTATTAAATATAATTGGAGGATTAGATCATTATGATTCTGGAGATCTAATCATTAATGAGACTAGTACCAAAAAATATAATGATAGGGATTGGGATACGTATAGAAATCACCGTGTTGGATTTGTATTCCAAAGCTATAACTTGATTTCTCATCAAAGTGTTCTATCTAACGTTGAACTTGCTTTAACTTTATCAGGAGTATCCAAAAAAGAAAGAAGTACTCGTGCCAAGAAAGCCTTGACTAGAGTGGGATTAAAAGATCACATGTATAAAAGACCATCCCAATTATCAGGTGGTCAAATGCAACGTGTTGCGATTGCCCGTGCTCTTGTAAATGATCCAGAAATTCTTCTTGCTGATGAACCAACAGGGGCACTAGATACTAATACTAGTAAACAAGTAATGGATTTATTAAAAGAAATTGCAGAAGAAAAGCTAGTTATTATGGTTACTCATAATCCGGACTTAGCGAAAGAATATTCTACTAGAATTATCCGTTTGCAAGATGGAAAAATAATAGATGATTCTAATCCTTATGATGGAAGAGAAGATACAGAATTAGAACTAGAAGAAACCAAAAGAAAAAGTAAAAAAACATCCATGAATTTTCAAACAGCACTTAGCTTGTCTTTAAATAATTTGATGACCAAAAAAGGAAGAACTCTTTTAACAGCTTTTGCTGGATCCATTGGAATTATAGGAATTGCCCTAATCCTATCTCTTTCTCATGGAATTAATTTATTTATTGCTAAAACTGAGGAGGACACATTAAGTTCTTATCCTTTAGTCATAGAAAAAGAATCCGTAGATATGTCAACAATGCTTCAAACATTAGCAGGAAATAGAGAGAAAGAAAAACATGATGACAATAAGATTCATTCCATAAACATTATGGGTGATATGTTTGAAACAATGTCACAAGAAGTAAAACATAATAACACAAAAAAGTTCAAAGATTTCCTAGATCAAAATGAAAAACTAAAAGAATATACCAGTGCAATAGGATATTCCTATCAAGTAACATTAAATCTTTATAAAAATACAACAGAAAAAATTGTACGAGTCAATCCAACAACGGTATTAGATACCATTGGTATGGGTACATCAGGAATATCGAGTTTATATAGTGGAATGCTTTCAAACTATGATGTATTCTACGAATTAATGGATAATGAAGAGTTATTAAAGCAACAATTTGATTTAATCGATGGAAAATGGCCAGAAAACGATTATGAAATGGTCTTAAATGTTGGACATGGAAATGAAATCAGTGATTATACACTATATAGCCTAGGATTATTATCACAAGACGATTTAAAAGAACAATTTCAAAATATGTCAAGCGGGAAAAAGGTATCATTTGAAGAACATGAATATGATACCAAAGATTTTATTGGTTTAACTTTTAAGCTTGTACCAAATACAAGTTACTATGTTCATGAAAATGGTGTTTGGGTAAACAAAAATGATGATGAAGAATACATGAAAAATATCATTTCTAAAGCAGAAGAAGTAAAAATAGTAGGAATTATCAGCCAAAATGAAGAAGCAGTAGCAAGTGGAAAAGACTATGGTTTGGTTGGCTATCAACATGGTTTAATGACCCATCTAATTGAAGAAATTCAAAAGGCAGAAATTGCTCAATCACAGCTAGAAAATAAAAATATAAATGTATTTACCGGACAGGAATTCTCAACAAATTCTAGTTTGGATGTGTCTTCCCTAACACAAGAACAAAAAATGGCACTAAGAAATATGTCTCAAGAAGAAATGGCCTCTTTCATGAAAAGTTATTCAGAAAACATGACTTCTTCTTATGAAGAAAATCTAAGAAAACTGGGAATAGCAGAATTAGAAAACCCAGATACCATTTCAATCTATCCAAAGGATTTTGATTCCAAAGAAGAAATTGTAAAAATCATTGAGGATTATAATAAAAATTTAGAAGAGAACGATAAGATAGAATATACAGACGTTGTTGGAATTATGATGAGTAGTGTCACCACAATTGTAAATGTAATTAGTAGTGTCTTAATTGCCTTTGTAGCCATCTCCTTAGTTGTATCTAGTATCATGATCGCTATCATCACTTACATCTCTGTAATGGAAAGAACAAAAGAAATTGGTATTTTAAGAGCCATTGGAGCAAGTAAAAAAGATATTTCCAGAGTATTTAATGCAGAAACTCTAATTGAAGGCTTAACAGCCGGTATCCTAGGAATTGCCATAACTATTTTATTAAACATTCCAATTAATTTAATCATTAAGAAAATAGTAAATATTAGTACGATTTCAGTATTACCAATAAAAGGTGCTATACTATTAATCATAATTAGTGTATTATTAACAGTAATTGCAGGTTTTATCCCAGCCAAAATTGCTTCTAAGAAAGATCCAGTAGAGGCACTAAGAAGTGAATAGATGTTTTTGGGTAAATAAAAAGAACCCACTCTATGTAAAATATCATGATGAGGAGTGGGGTGTTCCTTCTTTTGATGATGATTATTTGTTTGAAATGCTAGTATTAGAATCCTTTCAAGCAGGACTTTCTTGGGAATGTATTTTAAATAAAAGAGAGGCATTTAGAGAAGCTTTCAATCATTTTAATAAAGAAAAAATAGCTTCCTACAACGAAGAAAAAGTAGAAGAGTTATTACAGAATACGGGTATTGTAAGAAATAGACGTAAGATTTTAGCAACAATTCAAAATGCTAAAATATTTATGAGTATTCAACAGGAATTTGGAAGCTTCTCAAACTATATCTGGTCTTTTAGTAAAGGAAAAATTACGAAAAGAAAGACAAAGAAAAATATAGTATCCAATTCTTTATCAGATAAAATATCAAAAGATTTAATGAAAAGAGGAATGCATTTTGTAGGGACAACAATCATATATTCGTACCTACAAGCAATTGGGATAATAAATGATCATGATTTAGATTGTGATTGGTATAAGAAAGGAGAAAACATATGATTCAATTATTTCGGAACCTTACCAAAAAAGATATTCTTTTAATTATTTGCGTCATAATACTAGTTGTTTTTTCAGTATTTTTGGATCTTCGTACTCCAGAATATATGAGTGAAATTACGAAGCTAGTACAGACAGAAGATAGTACGATACAAGAAATATTGAATGCCGGAGGACATATGCTTTTATGTGCCACAGGAAGCTTGGTATGTACGATTTGTGTAGGCTTTTTTACGTCATTATTATCCGCACGGTTTTCCAGAAGTATTAGAAGAAAAATCTTTGCAAAAGTGGAAGACTTCGGAATTGCAGAGATTAAAAAGTTCTCAACTAACAGTCTAATAACTCGTACTACCAACGACGTAACACAAATTGAAATGTTACTAGCAATGGGCTTACAGATGTTGATTAAGTCTCCAGTCATGGCTGTTTGGGCTCTCATGAAGATTTTAGGAAAAAGTGGAGAATTAAGCATAGTTACTGGAGTAGGGGTAATTATCATTGTAGTAACCAATTTATTAATCATCAAAACAGTAACACCGAGATTTGCTAAGATTCAGGCCCTAACTGATAAGATTAATGGAGTAACGAGAGAAAACATTACGGGTATTCGTGTCGTACATGCTTTTAATGCAGAATCTTTTGAGGAACAACGCTTTAAAGAGGTAAATGAAGACATATCGAATACACACTTAAAGGTAACGAAAACCTTTGCCATGATGGATCCAACCATGAATTTTGTTATGCATTTTCAACATTTAGGAATTTATGTGGTAGGAGCATATATTATTGCTCGAAGTGGGATGATGGATAAAATAACCACATTTAGTAATATGGTAGTTTTTGCTAGTTATGGAATGCAAGTAATTATTTCCTTCTTATTACTAACCATGATATTTATGATTTTACCAAGAGCTAGAGTATCTGCTAATCGTATCAATGAAGTGCTAAATGAAGAAGTATCGATTCATTCTGGAGGCTTCAAAGGACAAACCAAAGAACAGGGAACCATTGAATTTAAAAATGTTAGTTTTAAGTATCCAGATGCCGATGAATATCTATTAAAAAATATTTCGTTTCGAGTGAATCAAGGAGAAACCATTGCCTTTATTGGCTCAACAGGAAGCGGGAAATCCACTCTTATTAACTTAGTACCTAGACTATATGATGCAACAGATGGAGAAGTGTTTGTAGATGGTGTGAATGTAAAAGAATACGATTTAAAAGAATTAAATAATAGAATAGGATATATTCCACAAACAGCAGTCATGTTTACTGGAAGTGTTGAGTATAACGTTAGCTATGGAGATAACGGAAAAGAAAAACCAACCTTAGAAAAGGTAAAAGAAGCTATTCAAGTAGCACAAGGAACAGATTTTGTAGAAAAGATGGATAAATCTTATCAAGCACATATTGCACGAGGAGGAACCAATATTAGTGGAGGACAAAAGCAAAGATTATCCATTGCTAGAGCAATTGCAAGAGATCCAGAAATATATATCTTTGATGATTCTTTTAGTGCGCTAGATTATCAAACGGACGCCAAACTAAGGAAAGAATTAAAAAAATATACAAAGAACTCGACCATTATGATTGTAGCTCAAAGAATCGGAACGATTATGACTGCAGATAAAATAGTTGTTTTAGATAAAGGAGAATGTGTAGGATTTGGTACCCATCAAGAATTACTAAAAAACTGCAAAATATATCAAGAAATAGCCTTATCGCAACTAAGTGAGGAGGAGTTACAAAATGCCTAGACATGGAATGAATGTTGAAGACAGATCCAAAGACTTTAAAGGATCTATGCTTCGTTTATTTAAAAACCTAGAAAAATGGAAATACTTACTAGTAATATCTGTCATTCTAGCTTTATGTGCAGCTCTTCTATCAACGATTGCTCCTAATCGTTTAGCAACTGTTACAGATGTCATTAGCGATGGAATCAAACCAAATACAAAAAAAATAGAACAAATCGCCATGAAAATTGCTCAAAACGCAACAATTGAAAATGGAATTATTTCTAACTCATACCAAGATTTTGTAATAGATGGAGTCAATATCTCTGTGCAAGATCAAATGCAGTTTATGAAGATTATGAGAAAAATAGATTCTTCTATGGTAACCGAAGACTTATTAAATAAGATGGAAGAATTACCAGAATCCATTAAAACACTAGTAGAGCCAAAAATCGACATGCCAACTCTAAAAAAGAGAGTAATTATATTAGGAATTATTTACTTATTAAACTCTTTATTTGGATATATTCAAGGAATCATCATGGCCTATGTTGGGATTGGATATTCTAAAAAATTAAGAAGAGATATCAGTTTAAAAATCAATCGTTTACCATTACGCTATTTTGATAGTCATGAAACAGGAGATATTCTATCCAGAGTAACAAATGATATTGATACGATTGGAATTAATATGAGTGATAACATTACATCTTTTGTTTCTAATTTAACACTCTTCCTAGGTTCCATTGTAATGATGTTTGTAACAAACTGGATCATGGCATTAACTGCCATTGCTGCTAGTATCTTTGGATTCCTATTCTCATTCTTGTTATTAAAGAGAAGCCAAAAATACTTTGATCAAAGGCAAAAAGAACTAGGAGATTTAAATGGTCATATTGAAGAAATCTATTCTGGCCATAATGTAGTAAAAGCTTATAATGGAGAAAGAGAAGCGATACAAGAATTTGATGAAATCAACAACAGATTATATGAATGCAACAGAAAGAGTCAGTTTTTATCTGGAATCATGCAACCAATTATGAGTTTCATTGGTAACTTTGGTTATGTTGCTGTTTGTATAGTAGGAGCTTATCTGGTAATGAATCAAACAATATCTTTCGGAGTGATTGTAGCATTCATGATTTATGTTCGATTGTTTACCAATCCATTATCTAGAATTGCTCAGTCTCTTACAACGATGCAATCTATTGCTGCTGCTGGAGAAAGAGTATTTGAATTCATGGATGAAGAAGAACTTACAGATGAATCGCATATTATAGAAGAACTTGATAAAACAAAGGTAAAAGGAAATATTGAATTTCAACATGTAAGATTTGGATATGAAAAAGATAAGACTATTATTAAAGATTTCAGTGCGAATGTCCACTCTGGTGAAAAAATCGCCATTGTTGGCCCAACAGGAGCCGGAAAAACAACTATGGTAAATTTACTAATGAAATTCTATGAAATAAAAGACGGAGACATCCTAATTGATGGAAAATCCATCCATGAACTATCTAGAAATAATATTCATGATTTATTTGTTATGGTACTACAAGATACTTGGTTGTTTGATGGAACAATTCGAGAAAATATTAAATTCAATAAGAAAAAAGTTTCTGATGAAAAAATATGGGAAGTTTGTAAAACGGTTGGAATTGACCATTTTATTAAAACATTGCCAGGAGGATTAGATTCTCCTGTTAGTGACAATCAAGTAATCAGTTCTGGTCAAAAACAATTACTAACAATTGCACGAGGTATGATTGAAGACGCACCATTCTTAATTCTAGATGAAGCAACCTCAAACGTAGATACTCGTACAGAGGAACTAGTACAAAAAGCAATGGATAAATTAACAGAAGGAAAGACCTCTTTTATCATTGCACATCGCTTAAGTACCATTAAAAATGCTGATCTAATTTTAGTCATGAACGAAGGAAATATAGTAGAGCAAGGAACGCATAATGAACTATTAAAGAAGAGTGGTTTCTATGCTAAGCTATATAATTCTCAATTTCAAAAATAAAAAAATGAAAAAATAATCTAGTCTAAAAAATATAGTTATAAGATAAATGTAGACACATAAAAATGGTCTACATTTTTTGTTATAATAAAATTGGAGGTAAGATATGACAAGAATAAGAAAAGAACCAAATAGATATTGGTCTAAAGAAGATAAATTAAAAATAGTAAAAGAAGTATTAGAAGGTTCATCATCTGGTGAAGTTGCAAAAAAATATGATATATCTAGTGGAATGTTAAGAACATGGGTAAGAAAATATAGAGAAAATGGCGAAGAAGCATTAGTTAATAAAAAGAAACCTGGCAATCCTATATCTAAATACTATGCAACAAAGCATTTTAAATCTAGAGAATAAGAATTAGAATATGAAAATATGAGATTAAGAATTGAGAATGAACGATAAAAAAAAGGATACCTTGTGACATCAGATGGTTCAATTGTAGTATTCAAGAAATAAAGCAAAAAGAATTTGAAATATAAAGTTTTTCTTGAATTCAATAAAACAAATATAACTTGCAAAGAAACAAAAAATATGGTATATTACTATACATGAAGGGAATACTTTAATAAGGTAACATTAATTGTGTTTCCTTTTTTTATTTTCTTTTTTTTATGATTGTGCTAAAATGATAAAGAAGGTAGGGATAATATGACAAGAAGTATTTTTAAATGGGATTTAAAAGATTTTATACAAGCGATTATCGGTTCTTTACTATGTGCTTGTGCAATGAACTTATTTATTGTTCCCAATGCGTTATATAGTGGAGGAATACTAGGTATCTCACAATTGTTACGTACTTTTATAGAATCTACATTTCATTTATCATTTTCTTTTGATATAGCTGGTATGATTAATTTTATACTAAATATTCCATTATTTTTTATTGCATATAAATTGGTAAATAGAACCTTTTTCTTTAGAACACTATTTTGTGTCTGTGTCCAAACCTTTTTCTTTACCATGATTCCTGTACTAAAAGTCGCAATCGTTCCAGAGATTTTAACATCTGTCCTAATTGGAGCTATTTTAGCAGGAATTGGAAGTGGATTAATCTTATCTTCTGGTGGAACTGGTGGCGGAACGGACATTATAGGATTTGCTATTAGTATGAGAAATAAAGACTTTAGTGTTGGTAAAATTTCTCGTTCTATTAACGTAGTTATATATTCTATCTGTGGTATTCTATATGGTTTTCCTACCATGATTTATTCTATCATTTATTCCTTTGTCGCAACTTTAGTACTAGACCAACATCATACACAAAATATCTGTAGTTATGTGATGATTTTTACCAAAGAAAAGCCAGATGCTATCGTAGAATTTATTAAAACAAAAATTAAAAGAGATTGTACTTACTGGGAAGCATATGGTGGGTATGATCAGACTAAAACTTATATTTCATATTCCGCTATGTCAAAATACGAAATGCAAAGATTAGAAAAACAGATTCATGATATTAGTCCTCATGCTTTTCTAGTAAAAAGTGAAGGAATAGGAATTGACGGAAATTTTGAAAAAAAATTAGTAGAGTAGATATTTCTTTTTATGAAATATCTTTTTCTATGAAAAAATAAAAATTCTACAAAAGAAAAATAAAAAATGAGAAGAAAAATGGCTTTAATTCATAAAAACTCTTATTTTACATACAATAAAATATATGCTAAAACACATGCCAAGGAGGGATTTATGAAATATTTATTAGGAGTAATTACAGTCGTTTTAATCTTATTTTTGTACTGCTCATTAAAAGTAGCTAGTATCTGTGACAAAATAGAAGAGGAGGACTCTTTAAAAAAGCAAACATCTATCTAGGAAAAACTAAAAAAATATGATAAAGTATTACTAAGGTAGGGATGTTATGAAAAGAATTCTTGCACTAACGTTAGTTTTGTTTCTATTGATACCCTTAGAAGCTTCTGCCATCATTCAAAAATCCTCTTTGATTTATGTAACAGACGAAGCAAGCGTATTAACAGAAGAAACAAAGAATTATATTACCTATTATTCCTCTTTCTTACAAAAAGAGAAAAATATCGATTATTATGTGGTTACTGTCTCTAACTTAGAAAATTATGAAGTAGAAGATTATGCCAAATTAATTATGAAATCGTTTGGTTTATCAAAAAAAAGCATCTTGATTTTATTGGCAAAGAGCGACCGAAAAGTTCATATTTCGTTTGGTGAAGAATTAGGAAAGATAATGACTAGGGAAGAGACATCTAGTTATATACAAGACTATTTCATGCCATATTTTAAAAATGATGAATGGGATAAAGGAATCAAAAATGGATATATTGCTTTCTATAAAAAGATCTGCTCTCATTATAATATTGATACAACACCCATGAAAATAGAGAATCCAGAATTAATCATCAAGTACAAACAGCCTATACTAATGGCTATCCTTTTTGTTAGTGCATTTATTAGTTCTATCTTCTGCGATTTCTTTAAAAAGAAGTATAAGAAAGAGAAATATCATAGCATAGACTACATCAAATTCAGTGCTACTATATTTATCAATATACTACTAATTATGATTGCCTATTTCTTAGAACCAAAAACCGTACTTGCTATTCTAATAATTGAAATACTAAGTATCATAGTAGTCTTTGGTGGATGGAAGTCTACCACAATGGAAGAAGCCTATCAAAAAAAGAAAAAAAGTGCTAATAAAAAGCATTCACAAAGAAGAAAATAGTTGGTTTTCTTCTTTTTTTTGTCTTATAATAATAATTGGTGATTGAAATGAGAAGAAGCGAAGTAAATCGTAATGAATTAAGCCCAATGATGCAACAATATATGGAAATAAAAGATCAATACGAAGATTGCATTCTTTTCTTTCGTCTTGGAGATTTCTACGAGATGTTTTTTGAAGATGCTATTTTAGCATCAAAAGTACTAGAGTTAGCCCTAACTGGAAAACAAGCAGGATTAAACGAAAAAGTTCCAATGTGTGGAATTCCTTACCATGCTTATACTTCATACGTAGATGAACTAATTGATAAAGACTATAAAGTAGCTATCTGTGAACAATTAGAAGATCCAAAAGAAGTAAAAGGAATGGTCAAAAGAGATGTCATTCAAGTAATTACTAAGGGAACAAGAATGGATTCTAGTCTGGATGCGAAAAGTAATAACTATATCGCTAGTATCTATGATCTAGAATATTGTTATGGTATTAGTTATGCAGATGTTTCAACCGGAGAAGTAAAAGCCTTTCTAGTTGATGGCGAAAAAGAAAAATGCATTCATGAAATCATAAGAAAAGGGTTTCGAGAAGTCATCGTAAATAAAAGAATTAATAGAGAAATCGTAGAAATTCTAAGAACCAATTACAATATTCTAGTAACAATCTTAGAAGAAGAAAAAGAAGAAGATAAAGAATATACCTATATTTATGAAAAAATAGAAGATATTCGTTTAATAGAAACATTGAGACAATTATTATCCTATATTTTAATAACTAAAAAAGGAGATTTGCATCATCTTCAACCATGTGAAGTGATTTCCTCTTCCATGTACCTAGAGTTTGACTCCAATACCATTAAAAACCTAGAATTAGTAGAAACCATTCGGAATAGAGACCGTCAGTATTCTCTTTTTTGGTTATTAGATAAATGTAAAACTGCAATGGGAAGTCGTACACTAAAACATAATATTTTAAACCCATTAACCAATCAAAAAGAAATAGAAAGGCGCTATGATTTTGTTTCTCTTTTAAGTACAGAATTCATTCTAAGAGAAGATTTAATCAAAGCCTTAGATAAAGTATATGACCTAGAACGATTAGTAGCCAGAATTACTTATGGTAATTTGAATGCAAAAGATTTATTACAACTAAAAAGTTCGCTACAAGAATTACCACATATTGAGTCTATTTTAGAAGAATTAAAATATGATAAGAAAATAGAGCCATTAGAAGAGATTTATACGCTTCTAGAAAAAACAATTCTAGAAGATGCACCTTTTACCCTACATGAAGGACATTTAATTAAAGAAGGATATAATCAAGAATTAGATGAATTGAAAAGAATCAGTAGTGGTAGTAAAGACTTTATTCTAGAACTAGAACAAGAAGAGAAGAAAAAAACAGGAATTAAGAATCTAAAAGTAGGCTTTAATAAAGTATTTGGTTACTATATCGAAGTATCCAAAGGACAATGCAGTTTAGTAAAAGAAGAATTTGGTTATGAAAGAAAGCAAACTCTAGCTAACTGTGAAAGATTCACAACTCCACTTTTAAAAGAAAAAGAAAACATTATTTTAGGAGCAGAAGAAAAAATTATCTCTTTGGAATATAAAATCTTTATGGACGTTAGAGAAGTGATTAAAAGATACAGTCAATCTTTATTAAAAACGGCAAAAGTAATTAGTGAAATAGATATGTTACAATCCTTCTCAACAGTTTCTGATTTATATAAGTTCACAAGACCAGAGATTACAAAAGAAAAAAATCTAAAACTAATAGAATGTAGACATCCAGTCGTAGAACAAGTTATGAAAGATAAGTATGTAGAAAATGATGTAATTATGGATAAAACAACTAGTATTTTATTAATTACAGGGCCTAATATGGCTGGAAAATCTACTTATATGAGGCAATGTGCGATTACAGTAATCATGGCCCAAATGGGTTGTTTTGTACCATGTAAAAGTGCTACTCTTCCTATATTTGATAAAATCTTTACTAGAATAGGAGCAAGTGATGACTTAGTAAGTGGAGAATCTACCTTCATGGTAGAAATGAAAGAAGCAAACTATGCCATTCAAAATGCAACAGAAGATAGTTTGATTCTATTTGATGAATTAGGAAGAGGAACAGCAACTTACGATGGAATGAGTCTAGCCCAAGCTATTTTAGAATATATCCACGACAAAATTAAAGCAAAGACTCTATTCTCAACTCATTATCATGAATTAACCATACTTGAAAAAGATTTAAAACAATTAAAAAATGTGCATGTATCTGCACAAGAAGAAAATGGAAAGGTAACATTTCTACATAAAGTAAAACCAGGAGCAGTAGATAAAAGTTATGGAATTCATGTAGCATCCCTTGCACAGCTACCAAAAAATTTGATTGATCGTGCGACTACTATCTTAGATGTTTATGAGCATAAAAAAGTAAAGAAAGAAACATTTACACAAACTAGTTTATTTGAATTTGCAGAAGAAGCTCAAGAAGAGCAAAAGAGTAAAATAGAAGAACAACTAGAAAAAATAAATCCATTAGAAATGACTCCAATGGAAGCCCTAAATTATTTATATGACCTCAAAAAAGAGATGAAGGAAACCAAGTAAAATTTGCCAAAATCGTGTAAATATGGTATAATGTATACAGTTGATGGGGAGTAGTTCTGAAAAAATGAATTCGTCAGTCGATTTATTCTGGATTCATTAATTGAAGAAATGGAACGAGACTTGATACAAAAGTATTAAGTCTCTTTTTTGTGTATAAGAGGCTAAAGGAGAAGAGTATTATGATTCGTGATATAAAAGCAATATTTGAACAGAAGGGGCCTCCAGTTTTAACAAGAATAGTTGCTGATGCGTTGATCACTATAGGAGTTATTGTTACTGCAATGCTTTCCGGTGGCCTCGGTGGATTAGCCACAACGTTAGTAGCGGAAATATTTAAAACCTCAAAGTAGGAAAATAACTTAAAGTATAGAGAGTATTCAAAAGATACTCTTTTATTTTATCAAGAAGTAGTTGTTTCCTATTTCGATTTTATGGTAAAATAAAGTAGGTGATAGAAATGAAAAACCGTAGTGAATTAAGAGAAGTAATCATGAAAGTTCTATATCAAATTCAACTGTTTCAGGAGTCAAAAATAGAATACAACAAAGAAGAAATTATTAAAGAACAACTAGAAGTAGATAATGAATTTGTACATACCTGTATTGATGGAATCGAAGAGCACCATCAAGAAATAGAAAAACTAGCTAATAAATATCTAAAAGATTGGACGATAGACCGACTAAGTAAAGTAGATCAAGCCATTCTATCTTTAGGGATTTATGAATTGATGTATACAGACACTCCTTCTGTAGTAGCAATCAATGAAGCCATTGAACTTTCTAAAAAGTATAGTGATGAAGCCGTCACGAAAATGATAAATGGAGTCTTAGATAAAGTGTATCATGAAGAAGAAAAATAATTCTTCTTTTTTCAAATGGAGATGATAGTTTGAACGACAAATATATTACAGTAACACAACTAACACGCTATATTAAATATAAAATAGATAACGATATGAATTTAAATGAAGTCTTTTTAAAAGGAGAAATATCCAATTTTAAAGCCCATACAAGAGGTCATTTCTATTTTACGTTGAAGGATGAAAATGCACGAATTAATGCCATCATGTTTTCATCTAATACTAGAAGTATGAAATTTACACCACAAGATGGAATGAAAGTATTAGTAAGGGGAAAAATCAGCGTTTTTGAGTCTACTGGTGCTTATCAAATCTATGTAGAAGAAATGTTAGAAGATGGCATTGGAAACCTCTATATTGCCTTTGAACAATTAAAAAAGAAATTACAAGAAGAAGGATTGTTTGATCCTCTTCATAAGAAAAAAATATCAAAAATACCAAATAGAGTAGGAGTCGTAACAGCACCAACAGGAGCCGCTATCAAAGATATCATTTCAACCATTAAAAGAAGATGGCCATTAACAGAAATCTATTTATTTCCAGCCTTAGTTCAAGGAGAAGAAGCGAAAGAAGACATTGTAAAACAGATTAAAAGAGCAGATGAATTTGGACTAGATACATTAATTGTAGGTAGAGGTGGAGGTAGTATTGAAGATTTGTGGGCTTTTAATGAAGAAATCGTTGCTAGAGCAATCTTTGCTTGCAAAACACCAGTTATTAGTGCCGTAGGACATGAAATTGACTTTACGATTGCTGACTTTGTTGCAGACTTAAGAGCTCCCACACCAACAGGAGCTGCAGAAATGGCTGTACCACAATTCAGTGATGTAGAAAATTATTTAAATCAGATTAAGATTCGCTTAAATAATATTATTCTTCATCAGATTAAAATGAATAGAAGAAAACTAAATGATATTCAAAGTAGAAATATCTTTAAAAATCCAATTGTATTGTATCAAGCTAAAGAAATGATATTTTCAACGATACTAGATAGATTAAGATTTAGTATTACAAATTTAGTATCGAAAAAAGAAAAAGAACTCATCAATCTAAAGAGTTCCTATGTTCTACAAAAACCATATCAATTATTAGATAAAAAAAGCAATAAGTATCTACAGCTCTTATCAAAATTAGAAACATTGAGTCCTCTTCTTACCTTACAGAGAGGATATACAATGACTAAGAAAGAAGGACAAGTAGTTAGTAGCTGTAAAAAGATAAAGAAAGGAGATCTCATCAATATTGAATTTAAAGATGGAAATATTGATGCAGAGGTAATATAGGAGGAATTATGGCAGAGAAGAAAGAAAAAGAACTTAGTTTTGAGGAAAGTCTAGAACAACTAGAAGAAATTGTAAAGAAACTAGAAACAGGTGATGTACCACTAGATCATGCAATTGAAGAATTCAATAAAGCCATGAAATTATCAAAAGTATGTGATGAAAAGCTAAAAAATGCTGAAGAAGCTATCACAAAACTAGTCAAAGAAAATGGAGAAATAGTAGACTTTCAAGTAGAAGAATAAATCATTCCTAGAGAATGATTTTTTTGTATATTTTGTCGAATTCTTTTCATACTAATGATAGAGGTGTAAATATGAAAAAGAAATGGATTACCATTTTTCTAATACTCATTCTTCCCATCCAAGTTTTTGCCTATTCCAATAAAATCATTGTAGGAGGAGATACAATAGGAATAGAAGTACATTCAGAAGGAGTTTATGTAGTAGGTTTTTATCCCATTTATCAAGAAGAAACGGCTAAAAATGCAGGCTTTCAAAAAGGCGATAGAATCATCCAAATCGATGAACAGTCAATTGAAAGTATAAGAGACTTTAATAAAGTATTAAAAAATGCCCAAACTTATACATTTCTGGTAGAAAGGAATGGACAAAGAATTAGTATTGATTTACCAGTTCAAGAAGAAAATTACCTTTTAAAAACCGGATTATATGTAAAAGATCAAGTAAATGGGATAGGAACTCTATCTTATATTGATCCAGAAACAAAAATATATGGATCCCTAGGACATGAAATTTTAGAAAATAGTTCTTCTAAGAAACTTCAAATAAAAGATGGAACCATCTATAAAGCAGAAGTATCTTCAATCGAAAAAAGTAAAAATGGTTCAACCGGGGCCAAATCAGCCCACATTCAAAAAGATCAAGAAATAGGAACCATCTATAGAAATGAAGCAGAAGGAATCTTTGGAAAATATACAAATGAACTAGCTGATTCAACATTAATAGAAGTTGGAAAAAAAGAAGATATTCATAAAGGAAAAGCCATACTAAAAACAGTAATCGAAGAAGATAAAGTAGAAGAGTTCAGTATAAACATTTTAGGAATCGATGAGTCTACCAATAATAAAAACATTCTATTTGAAATAACAGACAAAAGATTAATAGATAAAACAGGAGGAATCATTCAAGGAATGAGTGGTTCTCCCATACTTCAAGACAATAAAATAATTGGAGCAGTGAATTACGTAATAGTAGAAGATACCAAAAAAGGTTATGGAATCTTTATTACTACGATGCTAGAAAAAGGAGATGAAATTCTATCATAAATTCATCTCTTTTATAGTGCAATTTTTTTATAACTATGATAAAATGTAAATAGAGTAGGAGTGGTTGGATGTATATTGATTTATTAGTATTAATTATTCTACTAATTGTAGTAGTAATGTTCTTTAAAAGATTTTCATCTTTTGTATTCTTTGTGGCAATTGTAGATATCTTTTTAAGAATCTTAACCTTTATTAAAAACAATATTGGCTTAGATGATGTTGCCCATGTAATAGGGAAGTATCTGCCAGAAAATATATTTGAAATCATCAACAAATATACTGGAAACATTCCTTTATTAAATAGCATTTTAAAATGGTGTTTTGTTGGAATCATGTCCATCTTCTTATCTTATATTATTAAAATATTTTGGCACAAGAAAAAAATTTAAAGAAACAAGGAAACGACAATTTAGCCGTTTTCTTTTTTATATACTGTTCTCGGTGATTCAATGAAAGTATATTATGAGAGCGTAGTACTATTAAACTTTCTATTAGATTATATGATTCTTTATGGAACCAAAAGAATTCTAAAAATCAATCAGAAAAACAGTAGATTATTATTAGGAGGAGTCGTAGGATCTCTTACTACTTTTCTATTAATCTATAAAGTATCTTCTAAAGAATTATTTTTAATAAAAATTCTACTAAGTACAAGTATGATTCTAATTAGTTTTGGAAAAAGGAACTTTTTGAAAAATATGGAATATTTTTATCTACTAAGTATCTTATTGGGAGGAATTTTCTACTTATTTGATCTGCCACAAAACATTCTATTTCGATATTCCATACTAGTTTTTGGTAGTATAGGAGTGATGGCGCTCCTAATTAAAGAAATAGTAAGTTATAAAGAAAAAATAAAAAATAAATATCAAGTACAAATTTACTATAAAAAGAAATGGTATAACCTAGAAGGATTCATTGATACAGGAAATCAAATGATTTCACCAATCAAGAAAGAATCCATTATATTGGTAAATTTAAATCTACCAATATCAAAAGTCATTTATGTTCCATACCAAACATTGAATAGTAGAGGAGTAGTACCATGTATTAGACCAGATAAAGTAATAATTGAAAAGAAGAATTTTTCAAACTGTTTAATTGGTTTGGCTAAAAACAAAATTCAAATATCAGGTTGTAGTTGTATCTTACCAAATACGTTTAAGGAGGAACTATGTTAAGAAAAATATTAACATTCTTAAAGCATATATTTAGGCACGTAGGAAGTTGTTTTTATCTAGGAGCTACAGATATACTCCCAGAGCCACTAACAAAGGAAGAAGAGGATTATTATATCATTCTAAAAGAAAAAGGAGATGAAGAAGCAAAAGATAAATTAATTGAACATAATTTAAGACTAGTCGTTTTTCTTGCTAAAAAATATGAAAATACAGGAGTAGATTTAGAAGATTTAGTAAGTATAGGAAGCATTGGTCTAATCAAAGGAATCAATACGTTCAGTAGTAATAAAAACATTAAACTAGCAACCTATGCCTCTCGTTGCATTGATAATGAAATACTAATGTATCTAAGAAAGAACAAAAAAATAAAGCAAGAAGTAAGTATTGATCAAGCATTATCCTTAGATGGAGATGGAAATGAATTACATTTAGAAGATGTGATTGGTACAGAAAAAGATGAGGTCCCCAAAAATATAGAATTACAAGATGATAAAGAATTAATGATTAGAGAAATATTATCTCTAAAGCCAAGAGATAGAGAAATCATGATTTTACGTTATGGTCTATTAGGAAATGAGGAATACACTCAAAAAGAGGTTGCTGACAAGCTAGGAATCTCCCAATCTTACATATCTAGAATCGAAAAGAAAGTGATCAAAAAATTACAATTATTAATTCATACATAAAAAAAGATTCTTAGGAATCTTTTTTCATATAACATTCTTCTAAAATTTCATAAGAATAAGGATATAAAGAATGAATTTTCTCTTTTTCAATGAAAACAATATAAGTAGGAGTAGAAGTATAATCTTTCTGTAAAATAGCTTGTTCCCCAACCAAATAGTTGATCTGTTTTTCATCTTTATAGTCAAAAGTAATTTTTACTTTATATGCCTCAATTAATTCAACTAAAGAAGCTTTTTTTAATGCTTCCGTAACGGATTTCGTATAAGCTCTTACCAAACCACCTGCCCCTAATTTAATGCCACCAAAATAACGAACAGTAACTGCTAAAACATGATTAAGTTCTTCTCTTTCTAAAACATTTAGCATAGGTGCACCTGCAGTTCTAGAAGGTTCTCCATCATCACTGCAACCTTTTTCATTCTCATAAATATAAGCATAACAATAATGATTAGCTTTCAAATTCTTATTTCTAATACTTTCTAAAAAAGGAGAAATATCTGAACTAGATAACTCTATTAAATAAGTAAGAAATCTAGAGTTTTTAATTATGATTTCATTTTGAATATTTTCTTGAATAGACTTCATTCCATCACCTAAATTTATTATATCTTATTTTTTTCTATATGAAAATAAATAGTTGTGGTATACTATAAATAGAAGGGAGGATCAAAATGTTTCACTTTCACACGAATAATAAAGAAAAAGAAGTAGATATTACCAGTCTAAACCATATTTTAAGAGTAGGAAAGAATCTAATTGATATTGGTTATATTATGGCTATTGTTTGTATTATTCTATTAGGAACCTATCTTTTAAAAGAATGGAATATCTTCAAGTATATTGGAGAACTACTAATGGTAATCTCTCCTATATTCATAGGCTTTCTAATAGCCTGGTTATTTGAACCTCTAGTATCTTCCCTACAAAGCAGGAAACTTCCAAGAATTGTGGGATGCATCCTAGTATATTTGGTTCTACTTGGATCCTTATTTTTAATCATATACTTGTTCGTACCATCTCTTGTATATCAAGTAAAAGACTTTGTTACAGCCGCACCTAAAATTTTTGAAGACATTACAGATTTTATTATTGGTTTCGTTGAAAAACTAAACCTAGGAAGTCTTGTCAAAGTAGATAACCTAAAAGAAAATGTAATGAAGAATATTACAGAATGGGGTCTTGGAATCGGTTCGGATGTACCAAAGTATTTACTTTCCGTTGGAAAGAGTATTATTAGCGGAGGTTTTAATTTTAGTTTAGGTCTAATGATTGGATTTTATCTATTATTTGATTTTGATAAAGTAAACCACACCATCTATTCCTTGATTCCAACAACTTGGAAAGAGAATTATAAGGAATTAACTCATCGTATCAATACTTCCTTAAGAAGTTATGTACAAGGAGTATTGTTAGTAATGTTTTTAGTATTTATTACTCAAGGAGTAGGCCTTTCTATTGCAGGAATGAAAGCACCAATCTTATTTGCTTTGTTCTGCGCAGTTACCGATATCATTCCATATTTTGGTCCCTATATCGGAGCCCTTCCTGCCGTAATTGTTGGCTTTACAATATCACCACTTACAGGAGTGTGTGTGATCATTTCAATTTTAGTCGTTCAACTACTAGAAAATAATTTCTATCAACCATTAATCATGGGACATACAATGAAACTACATCCAGTTGCCATCATGGCAGGATTACTAATCTTCCAACATTTCTTTGGTATCATTGGAATGGTAATCGCAACCCCATGTATTGCTTGCTGTAAAGTTATTTTGGTATTTATATTAGAACAAACTGGAATCATTGGCCCAAAAAAAGAAACACAAAAAGAAATAAAGGAGTAAAAAATGAGTAAAAAAACAGAATATGAAAGATTTCTATATACACTATATAAAGATCTTTATGTACAATCCGTACATGCAACTGCTAGAAAATATAATTTGAGTGAAGAAGAAGCTGCTAAAAGAGTTCCCGGCTTTCAAGAACGAATCCGTTACTACTTAGAAAGAATGCAAACTTTATTTGAAATTGCTACAACGGAACAGCAAAAAGCCATACTAAAGGGAATTTACTTTGAAAGATTGGTCATAAAAAAAGAAAACTTACCTATTGGAATGAGTGATGCTGAAAAAAACAGTAAGATTAATCAACAAAGAAAAACATTAGGACAATGGTTAGACTATTTACTAGATCCTGGAGTTGCTTATCCAAGTTGGTTCAAATATTGGTTCCTACGCGAAGTCATAAATCTAGGATCCATTGATGAATTGACGGGAAAGTATAAAAAAAGAACTCCTGAAACGTATGAACCATTTTTAGATTTTGATCCTGAATTTATGGATTATTGTGCGAAAATCATGATTCCTAAAATAGAAGCCTTAAAAAATGCAAAAGAAACAAGAAGAGCCGCTAATGACATCCGATTCAAAAACCTTTTACTAGATTATAAAAAAGGAGTTACCAAGAGGAAAAAAGAACAGACAGAAGGTAAATGGGTTAAATATGAGATGGGTAGGGAAGAAGAAGCACAAAGATTATATGATTCCCTACAAGGAAAAGGAACAGGTTGGTGTACAGAATCCAGTTTGGTAATGGCAAAAAATCAAGTAAACCATGGAGACTTCTACGTATATTATTCCAAAGATGAAAATGGAAAATATACCAATCCAAGGATTGCCATCCGGCTATTGGGGAAGAACAGCTTAGATGGAGGAGAAATCAGAGGGATTGATCACTCACAGAATCTAGAAGAGGAAATGATTGATATTCTTGAAAAGCAATTAAAAGGAATGTCTTTCCTAGAGCCAAGATCAGTAAGAGAGAACATGAAGAAAATAAAAGATTTACGCACTCTTTCAGAAATCAGACAAAAAACATTAAATCATCAAATCCTTACAGCTGACGAATTACTACTATTATATACAGGTAGGTTTGGATTTGGGCATGAGCCAAGCAAATTACAAGGAAGAGTCATCAATAGACGAAATATACAAGAAGACTGGCGTAGACTACAAGAAATGGGAGAAGAAGCAATTACCATCTTTTTCATCAATCGAAAAATACTAGATGATAATGGACTAAAAATTACTAACCACGATTTAATTGAAAGATTAATCATTCATAAGCGTTCTTCCATTGCTCTTCATTATGCAACTACAGAAGCTTTAGCGCCACATAAAGAAGAGATTCGCTCTATTCTGCAAAGAGAAAATATACTAATCGCAGATATGTCGGCTGAAGCACAATCTTGGTATTTAAAAGAAATCATAGAAATACTAGAAAAGAATCCTAGATATTTGGAGTTTATTCATGCAGAAGTACAAGATCAAATTGTAGAGGATATTATTAGAATCGTAGGAAAAGATATAGAACTATATCAATACTTATCACCAAGAATACTAGAACTAAAAGGAAATCAACTATATACAGATGCATTCTGGAAATTTCTAGAAAAACATCCTGAAAAAACTAGTGAGCTTTTATCTAAAATACCAAAACAAATTCAAATAGCACATCAACAAGAAATTGGAAAAATTATTAAGCAATCTGGTTTCTTCATTCAATATGTTTGTGAAGAGGTATTAAATTTATATCCAGAAGTATTAATAGAAGCCGTAAATAAAAATATTGAATTCCTAGAAGATATACCAACAAGTGTTATCGAACATCACCCAGAAATCATTATAGAAACAGTAAAAGCAGGAGAATTTACAGCATTCTATCATGCACCTGCCTCCCTAAAAAGAGATAGAGAAGTTATTGCTGAATTAGTGAAGAAACAACCAAGAATCATAACAGGATTAACCACTACAGAATTGCTAAATCTTGGTCTAGAATTTATGCTTACCTTGATTCGAATTAATGCCAGAGTTCTACGAGATATCCCAGGAAGTATCCAAGTAAAATATCCGATTTTAGTAATGGAAGCCCTATCTAACTCACCAGAAGCTTTGAAATATGTTTCAGAAGAATTCCAAGAAGAACAAAAAGAGCTTTATCAAAATCTACTAAAGATGTATCCTCAAGAGAAAAAAGAAGATCCAACACAGAAGTCATAGATAAATTTTAAAATTTTGGATTGAATTCAAAATTAGGATTTGTTATAATACATGTAGTTAATAAATGTGGATGAAAGAGGAGTATTCTTCGGATACTAAATAGAGAGATTCTGGTTGGTGGAAAGAATCCAGTGAAGAGGAAGAAGCTACTTTCGGAATTTATTCGGGAGACCGTTATCAAAGAAAGAAAATAAAAGGATGGTACCGTGCATTTGCACTCCTTAGGGTATCATCTTTTTTTTGAATAAGGAGGGAATTATGAAAATATTTGTAATCGGAGGAAAAGCAAAAACAGGAAAAAGTACATTTGGTAACTTTTTAAAGGAGCAATTAAAAGACTATGGTTATCGACCATGTATCATGCATATTACGGAACCATTATATTCTTATGCCAGAACCTATTTTGACTGGAATGGTAGAGAAGAAGACAAGCCAAGAGAATTCTTACAGAAAATGGGAATTGAAATTATTAGAGATAAGCTTGGGAAAAAAGAGTTCTTATTAAATCGTTTATGTGAAGACATTGAGATTCTTTCTAACTTTTTTGATTGCTTTATCATTACCGATGCTAGAATGATTCATGAATTTGAGAAACTAAAAGAAAAATATGAAGAAGTAATAACGATAAAACTAGAAAGAAAAAATTATGATAACTGTCTAACAGATGAAGAAGCAAAACATATCACAGAAAATGAAATAGATAAATATCAAGATTTCGATTATGTAATTGAAAATCGTTCACTAGATGATTTAAAAATTGCGGCCTTAGAAGTCGTTAGAACAGAAGAAAATTACGGAGGGTAAACATGATTATCGCAATAGACGGACCAGCAGGGTCTGGTAAGGGAACCATTACAAAAATAATAGCCGATCGCTTAGGAATCGTGAATATTGATACCGGTGCAATGTATAGATGCATTGCCCTTGCATTTTTAAGAAGCAATCTATCTATAGAAGATAAAGAAGGAATTATTGCGTTAACGAAAAAAATTAAAATAAAATTCGGAGAAAATGGAAAAGTCTTTCTAGATGATGAAGAAGTATCCGGACTAATTCGTACAAAGGAAATATCTACTGTCGTAAGTCCCATTTCTTCTATTGTAGAAGTGAGAGAACAAATGGTAAAATCACAAAGAAAGTTAGCAGAAGGATGCTCCATCATTATGGAAGGTAGAGATATCACAACGGTAGTATTTCCCAATGCAGATTATAAATTTTACTTAGATGCTACTCTAGAAGAAAGAGCTAGAAGAAGATTTAAGCAAAATCAAGAAGCTGGAATAGAAATGAGCTATGAGGAAGTCTTAGAAAGTATCAGAAAAAGAGACTATAATGATATGCATAAAGAAGTAGGTTCCTTAACTCGTACTGAGGATCAAATCTATATTGATTCTACCAATCTTACGATTGAAGAAGTCGCACAAGAAATATTAAAACACATTAAGGAGAGATAACATGAAATACATGAGTCATGATGACATAAGAAATACATGGTTTCGCTTTTTTGAAGAGAAAGGTCATAAAAAGTACGAAAGTGCCCCATTAATACCGATTCAAGATGATAGTTTATTATGGATTAATGCTGGAGTAGCACCTTTAAAAAAGTATTTTGATGGTAGAGAAGTACCAGAAAGTAGAAGAATCGTAAATATACAAAAATGTATTCGTACTAATGATATTGATAATGTAGGAATCACGAAAAGACATCAAACTTTCTTTGAAATGATGGGAAACTTTAGTATAGGAGATTATTTTAAAAAGGAAGCCATCGCTTATGCCTTTGAATTATTAACTAGCGAAAACTATTTTGCTATTGATAAAAACTTAATCTATGTAACAGTATATACAGAAGACCAAGAAGCTAAAGAAGAATGGATTCAAGTTGGATTAAGTGAAGATCATATTATTCCACTAGAGGAAAACTTCTGGGAAATAGGGGAAGGTCCTTGTGGACCAGATTCGGAAATTTTCTTTGACCGAGGAGAAAAATATGATCCAGATGGCCAAGCCTTTGAGAAATTTAAAAATGACGAAGATCAGGAACGCTATGTAGAAATCTGGAACAATGTCTTTAGTCAATTTAATTCAAAAGAGGGCGTTCAAAGAAAGGACTATCAAGAATTACCAAGCAAAAACATTGATACTGGTGCAGGACTAGAAAGATGGTGCTGTATCTTCCAAAACGTAGATTCTAATTTTGAAACAGATTTATTCCGTCCAATTATTGCCCACATAGAAAAATTATCTAGTTTCAGTTATACCGGTCAAAAAGAATTCAAAATTATTGCAGATCATATTAGAGCGATTACGTTTGCACTAGCAGATGGCGCTAGCTTCGATAATATTGGAAGAGGATATGTCCTAAGACGTCTATTAAGAAGAAGTGTAAGAAACGGAAAAGCAATGGGAATTGAGTGTCCATTCTTATATAAATTAGTTACAGACGTTGTAGAAGTAATGAAAGAAGCATACCCATACCTAAGAGAGAAAGAAAAAGAAGTAGAAACATTAGTAATAGAAGAAGAAAAACTATTCCTAAAAACATTGGAAGCAGGAGAGAAACGTTTAAAAGAACTAGTAGAATCCTCTGAGACAAAAGAAATCAGTGGAGAAGAAGCATTCAAACTATATGATACGTATGGGTTCCCATTTGAACTAACAGAAGAATATTTAAAAGAACTAGGCTTCCGTGTTTCCAAAGAAGAATTTGAAAAATACATGAAAGCCCAAAAAGAGCTTGCCAAAAAGAATGCTAAAATAGTAAATTCTATGGCCAGTCAAAAGAAAGCCTTACTAGAATTTGTAGAACCAAGTGAATTTGTATACTATACTTATCGATTAAAAAGTACGGTTAGTGCTATTTTCTCTGAAGATAATAAAATATCTTCTAGTAGTGAAGATTGCTATGTTGCCACAAAAAGGACCTGCTTCTATGCTGAAAGCGGAGGTCAAGTAAGCGATACAGGTATGATCCTAGGAGAACACTTTAAAGCTCATGTAATTGATGTCTTCAAAGCTCCAAATGGTCAACATATTCATAAGCTAAAACTCCTAGAAGGAACGATTTCTGAGGGAGAAGAATGTGAACTAGTCCTAGATAAAGATCGCCGTATGAAAATACAAGCTAATCACTCTAGTGCTCATATCTTGCAATATGCACTACAACAAATCATTTCAACAAAGATTCATCAAGCAGGAAGTTATGTAGACGATGAAAAAGTTCGTTTTGACTTTGTATATCCTGGAAAATTAACCGATGAAAAACTAATCGAAGTAGAGCATTTTGCCAACAATATGATTAAATCAGATATCATTACATCGACAGAAGTAATGCCTCTAGAACAAGCAAAAAAATTAGGAGCAATGGCCTTATTTAGTGAAAAGTATGGTGATACTGTTCGTGTTGTAAAAATAGGAAAATCTATTGAATTATGCGGAGGAACACATGTCGCAAACACCAAAGAAATTGGTAATCTTGCAATCTATAGTTGGGAATCCAAAGGAAGTAACATTTATCGTATAGAAGGAGCTACTGGAAAACAAATAGAAAAAGCACTATATCAGGCTATTCAGCCATATAATGATGAAAAGCTAAAACAACTAATGAAAGCAAGAGAAATTCTAGAAGAGACAAAAAAACATGGCTTAAAACTAGAATTTAACGTGGATATTACAGATGAAGAGCCAACATCATACAAAGATATTGTATATCACAGAAATGAATTACAAACGGTACAAGAAGAAGTCAAACAACTAGAAAAGAAATACCAATCATTAAAAGAAAAATTAGCTCTACAAAACCTTGATATTTATAAAGATCATATAGAAAACATAGATGGTATAGAATTATTAATCATGACAGTAGATAATCAAGAAATGAATCTTTTAAAAAGCATTGCCGATACTCTTATGAATGAAATGAAAAAAGGCTTTATCTTCTTCATCAATCAAAAAGGAGATGGAAGTGTCAATTTTATTGCCAAAAGTAATTGCTTTATTTCTGCAGGAGAAATAGTAAAAGAGGCCTCTCTTCTTTCAGAAGGAAATGGTGGCGGAAGTCCAACCTTTGCGCAAGGTGGAGGAAAGACAAAAAATGCCATTCCAGAAATGATAGAAAAGATAAAGAAAGTAGCAAAAGCTCATGAATAACTATCTAATAGAGAGTGAAGACTCTCTTTCTTTGCAAAAAGAAAGAAACAAAATGATTCAAGAAAACCACTTTGAAGAAGCAAGTATCAATATCTATGATTTGGATGAAGCTAGTCTAGACCAGGCATTAGAAGATCTAGATACTTATAGTCTGCTAAGTAATCAAAAAGTTATTATTATTCAAAATATAGAAAGTATAAAATATGATGACGAAAAAAAAGCAGTAGATCATTTACTGAAATATTTAGATTCACCAAATCCAGATAATTTACTAATAATAGAAGCAAGAAAACTAAATAATGTAAGTAAAATAACAAAGGAATTAAAAAAGAAATGTAAGTATCAAACTGTAGAATTAGATCCTAAAAAATATATCAAGACATCTTTAGAAGGCTATGAAATAGATAATTCAACTGCTTTCTTTCTAGCAGAATATTGCGGCAATGATATATCTAAAATATCTTGTGAATGCGAAAAACTAAAGAATTATAAATTAAAAGAAAAGAAAATTACTAAAAAAGATATAGAAGAAATCATCATACCAAAACTAGGAGAAGAAAAAGAAGTAACGTTTTCTTTTACGAGAGCTTTAGCTACGAGAGATAAAAAAATGGCACTTCAAAAGTATCGTGAATTATTATCATATAATATTGAACCATTAGGAATCATTGGCTTACTAGCCAGTCAATTTCGAATTATCTATCAAGTAAAACTACTCACTAAAGAAAGACTAACTAATAAAGAAATAGCAGAGAAGTTAAATGAAAACAGTGACTATCGAATTGCCAAAACAAGAGAACTAATTCCATATTACACGGAAGAGGAATTACTAAAATATATGCAATCCTTAGCAGAAATGGATTATCAAATGAAAACGGAAGATGTAGATGGAAATCATTTAATAGAAATGTTTATACTATCAGTATAAAGGAGAAAATATGAAAGCAATAAAATTTCTAGATTTTAAAAAATATGGTTGCGTAAACTGTGGCTGCAACTATGCCTATACAGACGGGTATCATTTTGGAACAGAAGCTGCTGTAATATGTGCAGAATGTGGTACTAAGTTTATTATTTTAAATTCCAATACCAAAATAGCATCAATTGGCTATCACAAAAAAAGTTTTAATGGTTTTATTATTCCAAAAAAGGACATCACAACAAAAGAAAGTATTCTACAATTCATCTCAGAAATCAACTTTTCCGATCCCATCATACAAAAACAATTACAAGAAGGATTAGGAATAGAAAAAGATGATTTTGTCTATGTCTTAGTAGGACCACATCCTAGAGAAGGAATCCCTGCCCATGATTTAGTAGTTCCAGATATTCGACCAGAAGGAGAAAAAGGAGACTACTGTACTCCAAGAGGAGTAGGATATGATTTAGCCTGCTTTGTAAAAAGCAAACAAGCTGGTGAAAGAATTACGGAAATGATAAATAAAGTAGTTCAAGACTATGAAGAAAAACCATTTACTTGTAGATTAGATTATCGAGAAAGTGAACCATTATGGATACAAGTAAAAATAGCTTATCAAAATAGGTTACGTGCACTATATTTAGAGGAACTAATAAAAGAAAACAATAACATCATAACAGAAGGTATCATACGAATAGCATGTAATGAAAAGATAGAAAATTTAGTTGAAAATTTTCATAAACCAAGTAAAAAAATCAAAGAAAAAAAATGAAACGATTTGTTTCATTTTTTATTGACTATTTTTTAGTTTTTCTAATCTCTCATAAATTTCTTTAAATTGTTTTTCATAACCATTTTCTTTAGGTACATAATACTTTTTATTCTTAATTTTATCCGGCAAATACTGCTGTACAACATAAGAATTAGGATAATCATGAGGATATTTATAATCAGAAGAATTCGTCTTTAAATGATTGGGTAAATTACCAGTAGAACCCTTTTCAATATCTTCTAGTGCCGCATCCAAAGCAAGGTGACTACTATTACTTTTCGGAGATAAAGCCATTTCACAAACAATATGTCCTAAAGGAATGCGAGCTTCCGGCAATCCAACTCTTTCTGCAGCCTCTATTGCTGCATATAATCTCGGACCAATAGAAGGATTAGCTAAACCAATATCTTCATAAGCAATGACACTTAAACGTCGATAAATAGATTCTAAATCTCCTTCCATGACCAATCTAGCTAAATAATGAAGAGAAGCATGAACATCACTACCACGAATGGATTTCTGCAAGCCACTTAAAACATCATAATGTCCATCACCATTCTTGTCAGAGAAAAAAGCAGGGCGATTATGAATCGTTTGAAGCCTCTCAACTGTTACTTTTCCATCCCCATAAGCATAATAACTAATTTCTAATAAGTTATAAGCATATCTAAGGTCATTTCCAGAGACTTTTGCGATAAACTGGATACTTTCCTTATCAATCTTTATTTTAGCTAAATCAGGGTGTTTTATAGCCTTTTCTAGACCATCAATAATATCTTTTTCCTCTAATGCTTTTAACTCAAACAATTGGCATCGACTACGAATAGCCGGATTAATGGCATGATAAGGATTAGCAGTAGTCATGCCAATTAAAGTAATATAACCATTTTCCAAATAAGGAAGTAAAAGATCTTGCTTATCTTTATTAAGTCGATGAATTTCATCTAAAACTAAGATAATTTCTCCATACATCTTCGCTTCTTCAATTACCACTTCCAAATCCTTTTTAGAATCAATTGTTGCATTTAAAAAGCGATGGCGAGCACCCAAATCATGTATCATAGCATTCGCAATACTAGTCTTACCAACTCCAGGAGGACCATATAATATCATAGAAAAACATTTCTTGTTCTTAACAAGATTAGATAAAATTTTATTTTTACCAATTAAATGCTTTTGACCAATCACATCATCTAACGTCTGAGGCATTAATTGAAAAGATAACGGTTTACTCATACAATCACCAACTACATTTTATCAAATAATTGCTTTCTTGTAAAAGCTTTGTTTTTTGAGTATAATAAATAAAGTAGGTGGTACTATGAAAATAGAAGAAGCAATCTTAGACTTTTTAAATTATTGTATCTTTGAGAAAGGTTTATCAGATAAAACCAAACTTTCCTATGAAAATGATTTAAAAGTATACAGTAATTTTCTAGAAGAAAAAGGCAAAACCAATATTACTGATATTACTAGTGATGATATCAAAGATTTTCTAAAAGATAGAACAGAAGAAGAAACTACTACAATCGCTCATAATTTAACGGTAATTAAAAACTTTCATATGTACCTAGTAAAAGAAAAATTAGTAAAGGAAAACATTTCAGAGTTCATAGAAAGACCAAAATTAAAAAAAGCTTTACCTAAAACACTAAGTACAGAAGATGTAGAAAAACTATTAGACATCCCACTAAATACACCATTTGACTATCGAAACAAGGCTATGTTAGAATTACTATATGGATGTGGCTTACGCATCAGTGAATTAATTCAATTAGAAATAAATGATATCGATGAAATCAATTGTTTTATTCGAATTTCCGGCAAAGGAAATAAGGAAAGAGAAGTGCCATTAGGAGAATATGCAATATATTACCTAAATTTATATTTAGCTCATCGAAATGAACTTTTAAAAAATCAAAATGAAAGTAAACTATTTATAAATAATCATGGTAAAGGAATCACAAGACAAGGTTTTTTCAAGATACTAAAAGCATTATTAAAGGAAAAAAATCTAAATTGTGAAGCCTCTCCTCATACATTAAGACATTCTTTCGCAACCCATCTAGTAAATAGGGGAGCGGATTTAAGAAGTGTTCAAGAAATGTTAGGGCATTCAGATATTTCTACAACCAAAATTTATACTAAAATCAGTGATGAAAAAGTATTAGAAGATTATCAAAAATATCATTTACGAAATGAGAAGGAGTGAATATATGAAATTCAAACGAATTTTTTTAATGGTACTAGATTCTCTAGGAGTAGGGGAAACAATGGACGCAGCTAATTTCGGAGATACAGGTGCCAATACACTAGGACATGTAGAAGAAAATTGCCATTTGTTTATCCCGAACTTAAAAAAGATAGGATTTATGGATATCTTAAATATGAATGAGGATCCACAAGTAGAAGCATATTATACATTTGCCAGACCAACCAATGCTGGAAAAGATACATTAAATGGTCATTATGAGATGGTTGGAATCCCAAACAACATTCCTTTTCGAACCTTCAATGAAGGATTCCCTTATGATATCTTATCAGCTATTGAAGAAATAACTGGCAGACAAGTAATTGGAAACATCTGCTGTAACGACGACTCTATTATCCAAGGTTTAGGAGAAAGAGAGTATAACTATGGCTCACTAATTGTATATACATCTGCAGATTCGGACTTACAAGTAGCGGCTCATGAAGATTGTATCCCAATTGCTACTTTATATAATTATTGTGAAAAAATTAGAGCTTTAACCTTAAGAGAAAACTGGAGAATTGCCAGAGTAATTGCAAGACCATTTAACGGAACACCAGGAAAATATAAATTCCTAAATACCGCAAGAAAAGATTACGCAGTAAAACCTCCTCAAAAGAGTGTTCTAGATCATCTAAATGAAGCAAATTATAACGTAATCGGGATTGGTAAAATAAATGCAATTTTTGATGGACAAGGCATCAATAAGATGATTAAAGCCGACAACAACAATGAAGGAATCAATAAATTAATGGATATTATGGACAAAAACTTTACCGGTCTTTGCATGATTAATCTATCTGATTTTGATTCATTATATGGCCATTTAAGAGATGTAGATGGCTATGGAAAAGCGATTGAAGAACTAGATGTAGATATTCCTATTATTCTCAACAAATTAAATCTAGATGACTTATTAATCATCACAGCAGATCACGGAAACGATCCAACATTTCCTGGACATGACCACACAAGAGAAAACGTTCCAATTGTTCTATATAGTCGTAACTTTAAATCTCCTAAGAGAATCAATCCATTCCCAACATTTGCTAATATTGGTGCATTAATTGCAGATAATTTTGATGTTGAAAAGCCAGCAATGGGGGAAAGTATCCTAAAAGATCTAGAGTAGATAAGAGGTCTCCAAAAAGGAAATCTCTTTTTATTTTGTATTTTCATTTTCTATTTCAGAACAAACTTCATATTCATTATCTGTAAGAATACCACTACTTTTTTCAAAACTCTGACAAAGAGTAGAGGAGGAGTTATCATTCTTACCCCTATTCTCATGACTAATCTTAATTTTTTGAAGAGTACAATCACCCTCTTCTTCATCATGATAAATACACTCAATAACATCGCATTTTACTTTAATTTTCTTTTTCTTTTTCATATAGAAAAACACCTCTATATTCTAGAATGAGTTTTTTATGGATAATTATACGTCTTCATAAGAAAAATCGCTTAGAATGCATTCTAGTGATTTTAGGACATATACTTATCCATCTATCTATAAAAAGCATGCTTAAAATGCATCTTAAAATGAAAAGGAGAAAACATAAAGAAATATAAAGAAATATAAAACAATATAAAATTATTAGAGCTACGTATAATACATAATTATGTATTTAATATTACATTAATGAAAATAAATTCTAAAATAAGCAAGAAAAGAAGTAGGGGAGCATATATAATAATAGATAAATTACTTTCTTATAATATAGAAGTTAACATAATATCAATTATAGGAAGTAATAGAAGAAGGGAATCCTATACTAAAAATAAGAGGTATACCACTTCTCTCAATCAAATAAACTAAATTTAAAATAAATAAAAAAAATAATTTAATTAAAATTATATTACATAAAATAATTTTCTTAAAACTATATTAAAATTATTTATCAATTTAAAATTAATAAATATAAGATTAGGACAATAGAAAATAATTAAAGAGAAAAATAGCAAAAGAGGAGATTCGATCCTATCATCCTCCTCCCCTTCTCTTTCATACAAACAAAAAAGTCAAGGATCTATACTTTCCTTGACTGAATTTCTGCAATTTTTTCAAATACTTCTTTGGCATTATCTTCATTAATTTCTGTATAACCAAGCTCTTTTAATGCTTGTATTTTAACTGTATTTAATTCTTGAGTACGAGATAGCTTCTCTTCTTTCTTTTGCTCAATACTTTGCTCAAATCTTTTGTGAGATTCAGCTAATTTTACTTTAGAAGTACCACCATTATTATATAGTGTCACAGCACTAAACATAATGCTTTCAAATATAAATTGTTTTTCTTTATTATAAGCAAATTCCATAGGTTCAATAAAGCCT
>JAFRIU010000041.1 GCA_017432645.1 Bacilli bacterium | reverse complement strand
TATTATTTAGTTTTAATTCTAAGAGGTGAATTATGATTCCAGAATTATCTATGCTAATTGATTTATATAATAATAAAAAGGAAAGTGTTACATTCAATACAGATAATAGTGAAGTGTTAGAATTTGATGACAAAACAGAAGAAGAATATATTATCAGTATTAGTATGAATAAAATTGAAGAATATTATTATATTTTTATTTTTATTGAAAAAGACAAAAATATAGTTTTTAAGGGAATTTGTAATAAAGAAAAATATGATTTAAGTGAAAAATATAAAATTATAAAAAATGATCTAGAAAATTTATCACTTGAAAAGTTATTAAAAAAGTATGAAAATGATATAAAGATAAATTTTTAGCAAGTCCTTATATTATAAGGTTAAAAATGCTATTAGCAAACAGTTTGTCGAGTTTTTTGCCGAGTTTTTGCCGAGAAATTAACCGAGTTTTTGCTGAAAAAAGTTGGTGTAGACATTCGAGTTGTCAAGGGTTATAATGTGATAAAGTGGAGTAATTATGGGAGGAGATAGTTAGTTGATCTAACTGTTTTTTTATTATTTAGTTATTGACTTTTACAAATTATAGTGTAGAATAGAAGACAATTAGTTTTGGAATACATTATATTGTAAATACAGCGATACTAAGTGATATCGGGGTGATGTACTATGATTATCCGTTTTTATAGTCTTAGACCTAAATCCAGAAAGTGGTCTTTCGCCCTAAAAAAAAGAAAAAATTATTCTACTTATTGTAATTTTATAAAAGAGAAGTTGTGGCTTTTATAACCCCCAATTTCTCTTTTTTTGGTATCAGGAGGTTTTGTTATGGTAAAGAATTCAAATGACTATTTACAACTAGCTGATTTAAAAGTTTTTGACTATAATGCAACGAAAACTAATGTTGATGCATTATTCTCAAAATACAGAAGATATAAAAATAAGGAAGAAATTATTAGAAAAAGGTATAAGGCTTCATTATCTTTAGATAACTTAGGTATTTATTCTAATGGTAAGAGTGATCCTGTGGGGAATAAGATTGAGCAATTAGAAAAATATAAAAAGTTTATTGATACGGTTGATGAAGTATTTAAACTTAATTATGGTGATTTATCAAAAGATGAAATTGTAATTTATAAAAAGTATCTGATTGATAAATTATCTGAGGAAAAAATAATGGAGTATTTAAATATAAGTAGTTCGAGTTCTTTATATGCAAGAAAACGAAGTTGTATAATTAAGGTAGCTATGTGGTTTGATTTGGAAGTTTATAAGTAATGGTTTATAGGCACATTTTATATGTGCTTTTTTTAATGGAGGAAGATTATGAAAATAGGAAGACTAAGAAAGATTTATATTTATTTACATATGAAGTTTTGTAAAATAACAGGAAGAAAGATGATTAAAGAATATACTGCATTTTATAAGTATAAAAATAAAGTTGGATATTTTATAAATGCAACAGGATTTAATAAACGAGATTGTATTGATAAAGTTAGAACGGTTGTTTTCCATTCTAACTTTTTTGATGGACTAAAAGATAAAAAGGATATTCAAGTTATTGTTATAGAAAATGAGGGATAGTATGAATAGTTATTTAGAATTTGTTGAACAGTTATTTATAAGAGGAATAATAAGTAAAGAAACTTATGAAAAGGTATTAAAGGAGGGAAAATAATGATTTTAGCACTTATATTTATAGGAATTAGTTTAATAGCACTTTTTTGTTACTGCTGCTGTGTTGTTGCATCTAGAACAGAACAGGAAATAAATGATTTAGAGGATAATTAATTATTATGAAGAATAATAAATATAAAGTTATGTATAGCGATTTTCCTAAAACTAAAGAAAATGATGAGTTATTAAAAAAACTATCTAATTTATTAAAACTAAATGTGTTATTAAACAAAAAATTAATTACAAAAAATGAATACGAAAAAGTCAAGTGTGCGATTGGATTTCCCACACATTTTTAGTTTTTAAATAATAATAATATGATTTATTTGTGAAAACTTAGAGGAGGTTTTAGTATGGCTGAAGTAGAAGTTATTAAAGCTAGTATAGATCAAACACATATCGAAAATCTTTCTGGAAGAAGCAGAAAAAAGAGAGTATGTGCTTATTGTAGAGTAAGTACGGATATGGAAGATCAAAAAACAAGTTATTATTCACAGATAGATCATTATTCAAGTTTTATTAAAAAAAATAAAGATTGGGAATTTGTAGGTGTGTATGCTGATGAAGGCATTACAGGTACACAAATAAAAAATAGAGATGAGTTTATCAGAATGATTGATGATTGTAAATCTGGTAAGATTGATATTATAATTGCAAAATCAATATCGAGATTTGCTAGAAATACAGTTGATACTTTAAATACCGTTAGATTATTAAGAGATTTAGATATAGATGTATTTTTTGAAAAAGAAAATATCCATACTTTAAATATGGATAGTGAAATGTTTCTAACATTATATAGTGCATTTGCTCAAGCAGAAAGTGAATCTACATCTATGAATGTTAAATTAGGATATAGAGCGAAGATGAAAAGAGGAGAACCTTGTGGTTCTATAAATTGTTATGGTTATATATGGGACAAAAATACCAAAGAATTAATAATAAACGAAAAAGAGGCAGAAGTTGTAAAAAAAATATTTAAATACTATTTAGAAGGTTTTGGTTCTTCGGTTATTGCAAATAAACTTATGGAAGAAGGTATTTCTTCTCCAAGTGGTGGAACACGATGGCATCCTAGCCCTATAAAAGATATTCTAAGGAATGTTAAATATGTAGGAGATATATGTGGACAGAAATTTTTTGTTGAAAATCCTATATCTCATAAAGAATTAAGAAATAGAGGGCAAAAACCAATGTATTATGTTAGAAATCATCATGATGCAATTATTGATAGAGAAAGTTTTGAAAAAGTACAAAAAATATATCAATCAAGAAGTGTTAAGTTGAAGGACGGAAAAGAGTATTGTGAGAAGTATAGTTTAAGATATACATTTAGTAGCATGATGTATTGTGAAAGATGTGGTAGGAGTTATGTTAGAAGAAATTCTAAGTATAAAAACAAAGATGGTGTAGTTCACAATCATGTATATTGGGCTTGTTCATCAAAAGTTACAAGTTTGAAAGGAAATGATGATTGTAATGATTCAGTAACAATAAGAGATGAAGAACTTAAATCATTGTTTGTAGGGTTATTTAATAAATTTTTAAATCAATCAAGAAGTGATGATTTAATAAAGAAGATAAAAAATGTAATTGCTAAAGATAATAGTGATGAAAAAATTAAAATTATTGATAAAAAGATTTCATCTATAAAAGATAGAATGTCTAAGCTAATTGATTTAAATATTAATCAATTAGTTAATGAGGATGTTTTTTTACAAAAAAATCAGGAATTAAATGATGAATTAGTAAAACTTCAATCTGATAGAGATGAATTATCTAATAGTAAGAGATATATACAAAAAGAAGAAAAAAGATTAAAAGAAATAGAAAAAGAATTAGAAAAGTCATCAACTATAAGAACATTTGATGATGAGATATTTAAAAAATTAATCAGCAAAGTAATAATTGGGGATTATGATGAAAATAACAACTTTGATCCAAATGCCATAAAATTTGTATTAAATATTAAAAATATTGGTTCGGATGATAAGACTAAATTTTTGTCATTAGAGTTGGATGAGGGGGATTACTAATCCAGAGAGGTGTAATGGATGAAGGAATTAAAGAATTTAGATAGTATTTATGGTGGTAATACTTCTATTACTGGATCTATTCTTACAGGACTTGTCAATATTATTCGGTTGTTGAAAGATGCTGGATATTCTTTAGGTTCAGGGATTCGCAGGATTAGTGAAGATAATTTATGCCCATTAAAATAATCTTAAGATACAAAAAAATTTTTTATGTAGGTCTTATTCTTTGTTTTATACCAATATTTTCGATTTTGATTCAATTTGTTTTTCAATTAGGAATTTCTTGTGGAATATTTTTACGAAATTTGTATTTTTTTGTTTGTTTTTAAGAAAAATCATAAAAATCTGTTGAAAAATGGATATTCTTTTGATATAATTCATTTTAGTTAAAGCGAAGGGAGGGAGAAAATGGCTACTAAAGTAACGGTTAGAGGTAATCTTGATCAAGCTCTAAGAAAATTTAAGCAAAAAGTGGCAAGAGACGGTGTCCCTTCTGAATGGAAAAAAAGAGAAGCTTATGATAAACCAGGAGTAAAGAGAAGAGCGGCAAAAAAAGAGGGAATTAAGAATTCTAGAAAAAGAGATCGCGCTAACAGAGCAAAGGATTATTAAAATTGTCTATAAAATAGTATCCAAGGATACTATTTTTCTTTTTTTGATGTTATAATATGAACAAGGAGATGAAATCATGATTGAAAAATTGGAAAAAGATATGATTAGTGCGATGAAAAACCAAGAGAAGGATCGTCTTACTGTGATTCGTATGGTAAAAGCAGCACTAAAGCAAGAACAAATTGATCATAAAAAAGAAATTAATGATGATTTATTAGTAGACGTTGTCAATAAACAGATTAAGATGAGAAAGGATTCTATTGTAGAATTTGAAAAAGGTAATCGACAAGATTTAATTGATAAGACAGAAGCTGAGATAGCTGTTTTGAAAGAGTATTTACCAGAACAATTATCTAGAGAAGAAATGTTAAAGGTTATTGATGAAATGTTTGCTGAAGTGAAGCCAGAAGGACCAAAGGATATGGGTAAATTAATGGGAATGGCTCAAGGAAAACTAAAAGGAAAAGCAGATATGGGAGAAGTTTCTGCTATTATTAAAGAAAAATTACAAGCTTAAAAGTACGAATCTACTTTGAACTAGTCAATAAAAAGTAGATTCGTACTTTTTTCTTTTAAATTACATATACTTTTTTAGGTGATAATATGTTTGAACGAATACATTCTTACTTTCATGATGATGAGTTTCGTTTTACAATTTATGAAGATCAATTACATGTTCTTAACTTGAAACAAATTCTTGTTTTGGAAGATTATTATATTTCTTTTCGAAGTCTAAATAAGACAATATCTGTTCGGGGGAAAGATTTGGTCCTCACTAAATTATTGGAAAATGAAATGTTAATTAGAGGAGATATTCTTCAAATAGAGGTTAATCATGATTAATCATCTTAAGATTCAAGTAAAAGGGGAAATGGCTAATTCTTTCTTTTATGAACTTGTTAGAAGAAGAATTCCCATCTTTTTTTTCGAGAAAAGGAGAAATGAAATTCTTTTTACTATTCATTTTTGTGATTATTCTAAAGTTCAAGAGATACCTACTACGTGTGAAGTAAGAGTTTTAAAGCGATATGGGATTTGTTGGTATCGATATTTGCTTTTTCAATATTGGTATTTTTTTTTATTTGTTTTGTGTGGAGTATTTTGTGATTTTTTCTTTTCTCATTTTATTTTTCAAGTAGAGGTTATCCATCCTAATCAAACTCTAGTCTCTATTGTTGAAAAAGATTTAAAAGAGCTAGGAATTCATAGATATGCATGGAAGGTTGACTATGAAAGTCGTGAAAAAATAAAAGAGAAGTTATTAGAGAGGGAAAAAGATAGTTTGGAATGGCTAGAAATAGAAGAAATAGGTACCAAATATAAGATTACTTTAGAAGAAAGAAAGAAAAATTCAGAAGATGAGTTTTGTTATCCTAGGCATTTAGTTGCGAAAAAAAATGCTATTCTTTTAGAAATAGATGCTTCTTCTGGAGAAATTGTTGCGAAAAAAAACGATTATGTGGAAAAAGGAGATATTATTGTTAGTGGGTTCATCCATAATAAGGAGAAGATTGTTTCAAAAAGATGTGCTACTGGTCGAGTTTATGGAGAAACATGGTATCGTGTAAAAGTAGTTAGTGATTCTTTTATGGTAGAAAAGAATTTATCCAAGGATATACAACGTGGTTTTTTCATACAGTTTTTCCATTGGTTTTTCGGTTATCAAACAAAATTTATTACTTTTCAAGAAAAAGAGTACAATATAATAGAAGGAAGAATCGTACCGATTCGTTTAGGCTTTGTGAAATATCAAAGAGTAGTACAGAGAGAATATTCCCAGGAAGAAGTTATTCAACGGGCTGTTGAAAAAGCTTATCAGGCTGTTATTCAGAAGTTGCAGGAAGAGGAGGAAATCCTTTCTAAAAAAGTTTTGAAAATAGAGACAAAAGATAGTAAAATAGAGGTGGAAGTCTTTTTTAAAGTGAAAGAGGATATCACAGACTATTTTGATATTTCTAATGTTCCAATAGAAGAATTAGAGGAGGATTAATACATGTTAGCACCCATTACTAATACGATACAAAGTGTTATTAATATTACGTGGCCAGTTGTGATTATTTCTACCATTATTATGGTCTCTTTTCGTCTTTGTTATCTTTTTCGAACTCATCAAAGATTTGTTCTTTATCATGAATTATGGATGCTTATTTTTGGTATTTATATTTTATGTTTATTCCAAGTTGTGACTTTTCAAGATGATACTTCGTGGGCAACGAATAATTTTATTCCTTTTCGAGAAATTTCGAGATATTCAATTACTAGTCGTTTGTTTTTTAAGAACGTTTTAGGAAACATGATTATGTTTTTACCATTTGGCTTTTTTATCAGTTATTATTTAAAAGTTGAGAAAATAACTTTGCCTCTTATTTTGACAGTAATTGCTTCTATATCGATTGAATGTGTTCAACTTTCTATTGGTAGAGTTTTTGATGTAGATGATATTTTATTAAATTTATTAGGTGGCATTACAGGTTATTTCCTTTATCAGAAATTACGAGGACTTTTTGAAAAGCTTCCTGCTTTCTTTCATAAAGAATGGGTATTAGATATTCTTTCTTTATTGATGTTGATAGGATTTGTTTTGATGATTATTTTTATATTAGTTTAGGAGAAGTTATGAATAAAATAGAAATTTTTGTACAAGTCGATGAAGAGATTCCAGAATTGGAAATTGTAAAGGAAGTTCTTTCACATGCTGCTTCGAAAGAACAGTTGGATCAAGTTTCATTTAATGTGATTATTGTGGATAATTCTTACATTCATGAATTGAATCGCACTTATCGAAACAAAGATCGAGAAACGGATGTTATTACTTTTGCTTTAGAGGATGAAGATAGTTTGATTGTTCCGGGTGAGGAAAGAATTTTAGGGGATATTTATATTTCTATTGATAAGGCAAGATCTCAAGCAGAAGAGTATGGTCATTCCTTACTTCGAGAATTGTCTTTTTTAGCAGTTCATGGATTTTATCATTTGTTAGGATATGATCATCAAACAGAGGAAGAAGAAAAAGTTATGTTTCAAAAACAGGAGGAGGTTTTAGAAGAGTATGGAATACGAAGAGAAAGTTAGAAAAGATGTCAAGCAAGAATTGAAAATGGATCGAAAACGATTAATCAATAGTTTTAAGTATGCTACTTATGGTATTATTCAAACTTATCGTGGAGAGCAAAATTTAAGAATTCATTTTGCTGTTGCTTTATTAGTTATTGTTTTTGGATTTCTTTTTCACATTAGTGTTTTTGAATGGCTTGTTTGTCTTATTTTGATTGCTTTGGTTTTAATGGCAGAATTTTTCAATACCGCAATTGAGTATGTTGTTGATTTGGCTAGTCCTTCTGTTCATCCTTTGGCGAAGGCAGCTAAAGATACTGCTAGTGCAGGAGTTCTTATGATGGCTATCATTTCTGCGATTGTTGGGCTTATTATATTTGTACCAAAATGGATAGAATGGATTGGAGGTTTACTATGATTGAAGAATTAAAGAGATTACATCAAAACAGTTATGTTCCTATTTCTCATTTTCCTGTTTCTGCTTGTTTAGTTACTAAGGATCAACATTTGTTTTATGGAGTAAATGTAGAAGATGCTTCTACCAGAGCTGGTACTTGTGCGGAGCGAAATGCAATTTATGCAGCAGTAACTGCTGGTTATCATAAAGGGGATTTTCAAGAGTTGAATGTTATGGTTTCTTCTGGAAAGATAGGTACACCTTGCTTTGTTTGTCGTCAAATGATTTCTGAATTTTTGGATTTAGATGCTATCGTGAGATGTTATTCTACAACTGGAGAATTTCAGGAGTACTCTGTAAAAGAGTTGTGCCCTTATCCTTTTGGAGAGGATGATTTAAAATGAAATGTGGTTTTGTTAGTTTAGTAGGAAGACCTAATGTAGGGAAAAGTACTTTATTAAATAATGTTTTAGGAATGAAGTTAGCTATTACTTCTCGTGTTTCTGGTACTACTCGTAATTTGATTCAAGGAATTTATAATGATTCGGATTCTCAGATTGTTTTTGTAGATACTCCAGGAATTCATAAACCTACCGATAAGCTTGGAAATCTGTTAAATCAAAAAGCTTATCAGATGGTTGATGATGTAGATGTCATTTTATTCTTAGTTGATATTTCTAAGGGATTTGGTCGAGGAGATCAGTTTATCTTAGATAGAATTAAAGATCATCATATTCCTATTTTTCTATTATTAAATAAAGTGGATTTAGTAAAAAATAAAGAAGAATTGTTAGAAAAAATTGAAGAAGTGAAGAACCTTTATGATTTTGCAGAGATTATTCCTATTTCTGCTATTCAAAAGAATTATACAAAAGATTTGATTTCTAGTATTAAAAAATATTTGGACGAAGGGGAGAGAATCTTTTCTGAAGAGGAGTTAACCAATGTTTCTACTCGCTTTATTATGGCAGAGTTTGTTAGAGAAAAAATTCTAGAGCTAACAAAAGATGAAATTCCTCATACAGTGGCTTGTTATGTAGAAAATTATGAAGAAGAAAAGGATACTGTTCATATTCAAGTATTGATTGTGGTTGATCGTGAAAATATTAAAAAAATTATTATTGGCAAACAAGGATCCATGTTAAAAGAGGTTGGTATTCGGGCAAGACGAGATATGGAAGCTTTTTTGGGAAAGAAAGTATTCTTAGAAACATATGTTAAGACTTTAAAGAACTGGCGTGATCAAGAAAGATATTTTTTGGAACTTGGTTTGAAAGAAGAGGAATAAAAACAAAAACAAATCATCATTATATTAATAGAGGTGATTTGATGAGTATTGATTTATTATGGAAGTTATTTGTTAAAACTGGAGATATTCGATACTATAATTTGTTACAGAAAATCAAGAATAAGTAAGAAAATGATGTGATTAGATGAAAATTGAGAGTTTTGAAGGAATTGTTTTAGGAGAAATTAATTATAAAGATTCTAGTAAGATTTTAAATGTTTTGACGGAAAAGTATGGAATTGTTGGAATTCTTTCTAAAGGTTGTCGAAATATTAAAAGTAAGTTAAGAGGAGTTAGTAGAAAACTTTTGTATGGAACTTTCCATGTTTATTATAGACCTAATGGTTTATCAACTTTAATTGCGGTAGATGTTATTCAGTCCTTTCCTAAGACTCTTATGGATTTAGAAAGAATATCTTACGCTTCTTTTCTAATGGATTTGATTCAGCAAGCTACTAGAGAAATGCAAGAGAGTGAAATCTTTTTTCTCTTGAGAGATACTTTAATGAAAATAGAGGAGGGACTTCCTCCTTTAGCTTTGACCAATATTTTGCAAGTAAAGTTACTTGATTATTTAGGAGTAGCTCCTAGTATTGATGCTTGTTCCTGCTGTGGTAGTAATAAACAAATTGTTACTTTGAGTAGTGATGCAGGTGGATATATCTGTAAGGATTGTTATCAGAATGAACCATTAGTTAGTGATAAAACGATTAAAATGATTCGAATGTATTATTATGTAGATATTCCCAGTATTACAAAACTAGAAGTTAGTTCTGAAACTTCTAAGGAAATTGATACTTTTTTAGATGATTATTATAATCGATTTACAGGACTATACGTAAAAAGTAAAGATTTTTTAAAGAAGATTCCTACCTCTTTAAAAAAATAAAATCTTTCTTTTTTTTTAGAGATACTATATAATGAATATGGTGATTAGAATGAATTATTTAGAGTATGTTATTATTGGATTTGTACTTCTTGTTATGTTACTTGCTATTTTAAAAGCTACTAAACAAGGAGCGCAATTAGATTTTAATAAATTAGTAGAATTGTTAGGTGGAAGAGAGAATATCATTTCTACCGAGAATAATCTGTCTCGTTTCAAAGTAACTTTGAAAGATGTTAGTAAAGCTAATAAAGAAGGAATTCAGAAACTAGGTGCGAAAGGAATTGTTGAAATTGATAATCAATTAAAGATCATATTAGGTCCTGAATCTAGACAATTAAAGAAATATATTGATGAAATAAAATAATGAAAGTTATTTTATTTTTTTCATAATTCGACATTTTTTTTAATCAATAAAATATATACTTTTTTTCGGTGATAATATGAAAGAAGAAAAGGGAGGAGTTCTTTTAAGAGACAGGGAGTTTCATCAGTTTACTCATGAACTAAAGAATCCACTTGCTATTTGTAATGGTTATTTAGAGATTATGTTACAAAAGAAGAGTATCAATTCTTCTTATTTACCTATTATTAAGAGTGAGGTTCAGAGAAGTTTAGATATTATTTCTCTATATTCGAATCGTAAGTTTTTTACTTTAGAAATGGAAGAGTTTGATCTAGTTTATTTGCTGGAAGATGTAATTGAAACATTAAAATTACTATTTTTGGAAAGCCAGAGTAAAATTCTATTTTTGGAAACTAGAGAATACTATATGTTAGGAGATTATAATCGACTTAAGCAAGTTTTTTTCAATTTATTGAAGAATGCTTATGAGGCAAGAGGTGAGAATCATTTATTAGTAGTTGTTCGTATTGTAGAATTTCCTGATTATTATCAAATCCAGATTACAGATAATGGTATTGGAATGACCGCGAAGGAATTACGAAGAATAGGGGAAGAGTACTATACTACGAAGGAAGAAGGGACTGGACTTGGAATTTCCTATTGTAAGGAAGTTGTTAGGAGACATGGTGGAGATTTATTTTATCAATCTAGGAAGTCTTTAGGAACTAGAGTTTTATTGACTTTACCAAAAAGAAAAAAGTCCTAAGACTTTTTATGAATAGTAGTAGTTGTTTGAGTAACTAGGATATGGGTAGGGATAACTATAATAAACAGGTGTCATTGGATATGCAGGATAATAAGAATGATTCATTTGGTTATTATTCGCAATTCCGTAGCCTAGGGCTGTTCCTGCTAATCCTCCTACTAGAAGTGGTGCTAAAAAGAAACGATCTTCTCCTTCATAATAGGTAGTTGGATAGTTTCCCTTCATTGAATAATTTGTAAACATAAAACCTCCTTTATTATAGTTTATGAGAAAAATTTATTCATGTTTCTTATAAATAACATTGATAAATAAAGTAAGCTGTTGTATAATGTGATACAGATGTGAGGAATCTGAGGAGTAATTATTCCTTTTGTTGTAGAGAGTTCATGGTAGGTGGAAATGAATCAAATGGGTAATGAAGGTAGCAGAGGAGCATGTTTTCTGATAATAAATTTAAGAAAACCCGGTTAATACCGTTATCTAGTTAAGCTATTAGAAATAATAGAAATTAAGGTGGTACCGCGAGCAATTCGTCCTTTGGATGATTGCTTTTTTTATGAGGTGATAGAGATGAAGATAAAGGATGCTCAAAAGGAATTTTTGCATTATACAGAAGAGTATCGATCATTAGGAACTAGTTGTCTTTTAAAAATACATCATACTTTTCGAGTTATGAATCTTTGTGAGACAATTGCAAAATCATTGAACTTAAAAAAGAAAGATGTTGAGATTGCAAAGCTATGTGGACTCTTACATGATATTGGAAGATTTGAACAATGGAGGAACTTTTCTTCTTTTGATGATTCTAGTACTGTAGATCATGCAAATTTAGGAGTAGAAGTTTTAGAAAAAGATGATTATTGGAAAAGTTATTTTACAGATGAGTCCATTAAAAAAACTGTTTTTAATAGTATACGTTATCACAATAAGTATAGTGTCCCTTCTGATTTATCAGAGAGAGATCAAATGTTTTGCAATATTGTGAGAGATGCAGATAAAATAGACATTTTATATTTATATACCAGAAAAGAGATTCATGTGGATACTGAGAATCAGGCATTTAGTCCTAAAGTTTATCAGTGCTTGATGATGGAGAGTCAGATTAATCGTGAAGATAAAAAGAATAAAGCAGATTGGTTAGCCATTTCTCTTGGATTCTTATTTGGTATTAATTATGAAGAGAGTCTTCGTATTTTAATGAAGAATGATTACTATAATAAGGAAATTGATATTTACCAAGAAGAAACTAATAATTTAGAATTAAAGGAACAATTAGAAAATTTCAGACAAAAAGTAAAAGTATATCGGAAAGGATAGAGGGAATATGTTAGAAAAAAAATATAATCATGAAGAAGTAGAAAAAGGAAAGTATGAAAAGTGGTTATCTAAAAATTATTTTCAGTGTGATGAGAATTCTAGTAAAAAACCTTTTTGCATTGTACTTCCACCTCCTAATGTTACAGGAGTATTGCATTTGGGTCATGCATTAGATGTAGCACTACAAGATATTATTATTCGTTATAAGAAGATGGAAGGCTATGATTCTTTTTGGTTACCAGGTATGGATCATGCAGCGATTGCGACAGAAGCAAAAGTTGTTAAGAAATTAAAAGACCAGGGAATCAATAAATATGAGTATGGAAGAGATAAGTTCATAGAAGCCTGTTGGGATTGGACAAGAGAACATGGAGATGTGATTCGTAAACAATGGGCTAAATTAGGAATTGCTTTAGATTATTCTAAGGAGCGATTTACTTTAGATGATGGACTTTCAGAAGCTGTTCGAAAGGTATTTGTAGATTATTATCAAAAAGGACTTATTTATCGTGGTGAAAAAATAATCAATTGGGATCCAGTTGCACAAACGGCATTATCTAATGAAGAAGTTATTTATTCTGAAGAGAAGAGTGCTTTTTACCATTTGAAATATAAAATAGAGAATAGTGAAGAGTACTTAGATGTTGCAACAACCCGTCCGGAAACTTTATTTGGAGATACTGCGGTAGCTGTTAATGAAAATGATAAGAGATATCAAAAATATGTTGGCAAGAATGCTATTTTACCAATCGTCGGAAAGGCTATTCCTATTATTACAGATGAGCATGCTGATCCAGAAAAGGGAACTGGAGTTGTTAAGATAACTCCATCTCATGATCCTAATGACTTTGAGGTAGGATTGAGACATAACTTAGAGAGAATTACAATTATGAATGATGATGCAACGATGAATGAAAATGTTCCTTTGAAATATCAGAAAATGACAAGAGAGAAATGTAGGGAAGAAGTTCTTAAAGATTTGGAAGAGAATGGTTTGCTTATTAAAGTAGAACCATTAGTTCATGAAGTTGGTCATTCTGAAAGAACTGGTGTTATGGTAGAGCCAATGATTAAAAAGCAATGGTTTGTTAAGATGAGACCACTTGCAGATAGAGTTTTGGATTATCAAAAGGAAAAAGATAAGAAAGTAAACTTTGTTCCATCTAGATATGAAAAAACTATGAATCATTGGATGGAGATTACTTACGACTGGTGTATTTCTAGACAGTTGTGGTGGGGTCATCGAATTCCTGCTTGGTACCGTGGAGAAGAGATTTATGTTGGAATGGAACCTCCAAAAGGAGAAGGCTGGGTACAAGATGAAGATGTTTTGGATACGTGGTTTTCTAGTGCACTTTGGCCTTTTGCAACTTTAGGTTGGCCAAGCAACACCAAGCTTTTAGAGAAGTATTATCCAAATCAGTGTTTAGTAACGGCTTATGATATTATTCCGTTCTGGGTAAATCGTATGACTTTCCAAGGAGAAGAACTTTTAGGAAAAAGACCATTTGAAGATTGTGTTATTCATGGACTTATTCGTGACAAGCAAGGAAGAAAATTTTCTAAATCTTTAGGAAATGGAATTGATCCATTTGATATGATTAAAGAATATGGTGCAGATGCTTTACGATATTATTTAACTACTGATGTTGCTATTGGTACAGATATGAGATTTGATGAAGAGAAGATGAAAGCTACTTGGAATTATATTAATAAGATTTGGAATGCTGCACGATTTGTTTTGAGTAATATTGAAGATTTAAAAGAAATACATTTAGATCATTTAAAGCCAGAAGACAAATGGATTTTGACGAAATATGAAAGATGTGTTCATGAAACTAAGAAATTTATGGACAAATATCAGTTTAATAATGCAGGAAATGCAATTTATGATTTTACTTGGAGTTATTTCTGCGATCATTATATTGAGATGGCAAAGTATTCTTTGGATCAGATTAGTACTCAGTCTACTTTATGTTATGTTTTGACAGGTATCTTGAAATTACTTCAACCATTTATGCCATATGTAACGGATGAGATTTATTCTATGTTACCTATTAAAGACAGTGAGGATATCATGATGTCTGGATATCCAAAGTATAGTAAAAAGTATATCTTTGAGAGTGATGAGAAGGCTGTAGATGATCAAGTAGAATTCATTAAGAATTTCAGAAATATTAAGGCAGAGAACAATATTACTAAAGATATGAAGGTTATGTTTGATACAGACGATGATAATGAATTGATCGTCAATATGCTAAAGATTCGTGACAATATTGTTCATAAACCTTTGGGAATGAAAGCTTATAAAGTCTTTTCTACAAGAGTAAAAGCTCAAATTTTCTTTGAAAAGATTGAAACAGAAGCTGATAAAGCTGCGAAAGAAGCACAAATACAACTATTAAAATCTTCTATCGAGAGAAGAGAAAAGTTGCTTTCTAATTCTAATTATGTTAAAAAGGCTCCAAAAAATATTGTGGAGATGGATCGCCAAAAATTAGAAGAAGAAAAAAAGAAACTAGAAGAATTATTGCATTAGAAGGAAATGTACATTATGAATATAGTGTACATTTTTTTGTTTACATCTATTTGTCAAGTTTTTCTATATATGTATTTTCAAAAAATAAGTTATGCTATAATAAAAATGATGATAGGAGGGAACAGTTTGGGATTATTTAATAGAGGAAAAGAAAAGAATGAAGAAAATCGATATATGGATGAAGTTGAGTTCCAGGATAGATTAGATAAATTTGATAGTATTGTTAATTTTCATCAAAGTGAATTGGATGCTATGCTTGGAACTAGTTCTTCTTTCGATTTTGATGGTGCAGTTAAGAAGTATAAAGATACTGGTCTTTTACCAGGCGATGAGGAAGAACAAAGTAGTATAAGGAGATAAGATGCTTAACTTTTTAAAGAAAGAAAATAAGAAAGATGATTCTTATGTTCAATATGATTATGATGCACAAAGAGAAAAATTTGAAAGTATCGTAAAATCTTTCGCTGGAGAGAATGATGATTTAGATTTTCAAACCAAATACATGCAAAAAGAAGCTAATCTTTTAGATCTTAAGAGGGAGATTATTGCTTATAGTAAGCATGTTGTAGAGGCGATCTGTGGTAAGAAGAAAGATTCTATTATTGAAAAAGAAGTATATTTATGTGTAAGAATGATGAGGATGTATACGATTTATCATCCTAATTATAATGAAGATACTTTATTTGTTGGGAATATGAACCTTTTTCAAAAGGCGATTGCTATGCGTCGCAATAGTCTTGGTATGACTAAGGAAGATTATACTAAATTGATTCATAAAGAAGGAGAATTATATGAAATGATGAAGCCTGAAGAAGATAGTGACAGTGATTCTCATCATAAATAGTATCTTGTCAAGCAACTGTATAATTTTTATAAAAAATAATTTCTAAAGGAAAAAGATTTAGAATATATGTTATAATTTTTAGAGTAGAAATCAGAAAATTGTGTAGAATATTATTGGAATGATATCATCTAGACAGTTCTATTTATAAATTTTGTAAATATTTACATTTTTTGATTTTTATGTATTGATTTCGTAAAAAAATGTCGCTATAATTATGTTAGGCATAGTAGGAAAGGTGGCAAGTGATACGATAATATAAAGCAAGTGGTGATGGTATGAATAATGAGGTAGAAGTAAAAGCCGAGAAAATTTATAGAGGTAAGTTATTTAGGAAAATTGTTAAGATTGCTTTTTTACTCCTATTGATTTTAATATCGATTATTTATTTGATTTTATATATTGTATATGGTGGAGGTCGCTTCACAATTACTTTGGATAAGAACTTATCCAATCGTAAAAATGTTTTCCTATCTGAGTCTGGTAAAGAATCAGATAAGACTCGACTGCTTAGCGCTGGAACGATTCATTATATGGATAATATATCAGAATCGTGGATCCCAGATAATATTGGAGAAGAAGCAGTAGGGGCTCATAATGGAGATAATTACATTGCTTATACATTTTATATTATTAATGCTGGTACAGAAACTGTGCATTACTGGTATGAAATAGATATTGATGATATTATCTTGAATGTGGATGAGGCAATTCGAGTCATGGTTATTCGAAATGGTGAGAAAACAGTTTATGCGAAAGAGAGTAAAGTGACGAAGGAAGCCGAACCGAATACTACAAAGTTTGTCTCAAATTCCATAGCAGTTTTGGAACAACGGAAAGATTTTAAGCCAAAGAAAAAGGACCGATTTACAATCGTTGTTTGGATAGAGGGAGATGATCCTGAGTGCAAGAACGAATTGTTAGGCGGAGAAATAAAAATGCATATGGATATTACCGAGGAACATGTCGATAATAATAAAAAGAAAAAATAGAAGGAGTAGATTTTTATGACAAAGAAACAAGCAAGAAGAAGTAGAAAAAGAAGAAGAAAATTATTTTTAGCTTTAATCATGATATTGTTGTTGGTAGCAACACTTGGAACAGCAACCTATGCATGGTTTACTGCTAACAGAACGGTAACCGTAGAGGCTATTAACGTTAATGTTTCAACCTCTCAAGGTTTACAAATTTCAGTTGATGCTGCTAACTGGAAGTCTATTGTTACCAATAGTGATATTTTAGCTGCTAGCTGGGATGGAATTAATAACCAAATTCCAAATGGTAGTGGTAATACAATGGTACCAGTATCAACTGCTGGATTAACTGATAGTGCTACTGGTTATATGAATATGTTTAGAGGTACTGTTGAAACCAATGCGTCTACTGGTGATAATATTTTATCTGCTGTAGCAACAGTAGAAGATGGAAGTGGAACGGCTAAGAATCAAGGAGATTTCGTAGTATTTGACTTATTCTTCCAATCAACAGAAGCACAAACTGTATACTTAACTTCAAACTCTAGCGTTGTATATGCTGGAACAGATGATAAGGGTATTCAAAATGCTGCTCGTGTTGCATTTATTGATGAAGGAAATGTTGCTTATGCTTCTACACCTGCTAGTGCACAAGCTTTACATGGTGGAACTTTAAGAATGATTTGGGAACCAAACTATGATGTTCATACTGCTTCAGGTGTTGCTAATGCATCTAGTGTTTATGGTATTACTACTTCATTAACTGGTGGTTCTAAGTTAGCATATGTTGGTGTAAAAGCTCCAATTGCTGCTGCCAATGCTATTGCACTTGATAGTACTAATAGTACTTATTTCCAATCAGTTACTACTACAGGATCTTTAGCTGCTGGTATTCCTACTAATTCTTATATATCAGCTTTCCAAGTTGCTGCTGGTATTACTAAAATAAGAATTTATATGTGGATTGAAGGACAAGATGTTGACTGTGAAGACCATGCTTCAGGAAGTTCATTAACTTATAACTTACAATTTAGTATTGATTCTAGTGCAACATAAAATTATGGCAGTTAAATATTAAAAGCCTTCCTGCGAAGGCTTTTTATTCTATGAGGTGAGGTTATGGAAGAACAAGAAATCTTAGAAATTCAAACTATAAGTGATGATGATTTACTAACGTTACATGATCGTTTAGTAGCTCACATCTCCTATTTAAAAGATAGTATCTTGGACACAACGGTACCGGAAAGTGAGGAGACGTCAGATGAACAACAACAGTCTTGAAAATCTTTCTCTTATTAAGAAGATGGAAATTGATCGTACTCATATTGACGAGTTTATCCTAGATACAGATGAAGGTACGAAACGCACCAAAGAGAAATTTCACAGACAAGCTTGTGAAAAGAGAAATACTTATATTCAAAATCAACTTCCCTTATATGAGAAGGCTTTGAGTGTTGTCCTTGATTTGATGTCTAAGAGAGTAGTTTCTCTTATGCCAATCGATCATAGTAACGAATATACTGCCGAATTATTACAGGTAGATAATTTATTAAATTTAGTAAAACTAAATTCGGATATTTCTAATAGTTTTAAGTTAAAATTTGATTTTATTATTTCTTCTATTACAGATAATACGTCATTGCAAGATTTAAATTCTATTTTGAATTCCTTTATTTTACAGATGCAACAAATAGGTATTTCTCTAACTATAAAGGATTTTCAATATACAATGTTTACGGAACGTTATATGAATACTTTTTTTCAAAAGGTAGATTTTTCAGTTTTGAAAGATTCTTTTGAAAAAATATATTTTGCTTGTCCTGATATTAAATTGCAATTAAAGATGAATTTAGAATATATCCTTGGTAAATATACAAAAGAACTAGAGAAATATGTTGTTTCTCTTAAGAATTCTGAGCTTACTAGATATCAGGTTACAGCTAATGATGTTGTGTCTAGATATATTCAAGTTCGACAAATGGTTGGTAATAAAATTGCTATGGATGAGTACTATAATACCAAGTTATTTTTGGATGGTAAAAAGAAATTAGCGGATTATTTACCAGATTCTGCTGCTAGAGCTAAGAACTATGATATGTTTGCTACTAATGGAAATTTTGCTTCTTTAGAAGATGTTGAGAAAGATCATTATAATTCTGCTATGATGGGATTTTATTTAACATTAAATGAGTTAAAGAAATACTATTCTTATGAATTTATGATTCAGGATTTATTGGAACGTTATAAGCAAAAAGATACCATCAAGAACCTTTATCTTACGAAGAAGAAGGAGATTGATAAGGAAGAATCTGTTCGTGAAGGTATTTATAAAAAATATTTGAAAGCATCTGGTGTTGGTCTTTTTGCAAAGAAGAACGAAGTTAACATGCAGGATGCTATGTTGAAAATGAATGAGCAAGTTCGTAAATTACATGATTTGTATGCAGAGTACAAGGATATGGATATTACTTATCACTTGATGACTTTGAATGAATCTGCTACGATTTATGATTTATTCATGACAGCACTTAAATCTTTTCCTTTTTTAGAAAAGTCTTTCTCTACTGCAGAGCCATTTTCGGAACACACCTTAGAAGAAAATATACAAGCGTTATTCCGTTTCTTGTATAATCCAAACAATAGTTTTTTAAGGAAAATAAATGCTCTTGTTAATTATAATGTAACAGATGTAGTGGCTGAAAAGTATAAATTACTTAATTTAAATATTACGAGTGAGATGATTAATATCGATAATATTGATTCAACGTTGGAAAGTGTACGTTTTATTAATTTAATTCAAAATGTAGATCGTAGTAAAATTCAATTCCATACAATTGAAAATATTTGTAAAATGAGTGATATTTTAGCTAAGGAAAAAGCCAGTGAAGAGTAGGTCTTTAGGTATTTTTTCTCTGTTAGTGTAAATACTAAAACTATAAGGGTAAAAAAAGTTATAAACTTTCAAAAAAACCTTTTATAGTTTTTTTTTATGTGCTATAATGTAGTATGAGGATAGAATAGATTGGTGGTGACTAAGGTGAAAAGACTAAAGAGTGCTTTAAAGTATTTTGCATCTTTCTTTTTAGTGTTGTTAGTTTCTTTATGTATTTATACCTTTGTTATTACGGATATTCTAAAAAAAGATTATGTTAATGTCTTTGGATATACTTACTTTGTAGTCGCAACTGGTTCGATGTCTGGAACGATTGAAGTAGATGATATTATCTTTGTAAAACTTACCAAGGATGTAAAGAATAATGATGTTATTACTTTTAAGAGTAATGATGGAGATATTATTACACACCGTTTGATTGGTCAAAAAGATGATAAGTATATCACTAAAGGTGATGTAAATAATGTTACGGATGAGTTGATTACTAAGAATCAAATTATTGGAAAAGTTAATTTGATAGTATCTCCTAGTTTTATTTTGAAATCTATTGCTATTTTCTTAATTGTCTTTATATTATTGGCTTTAGTTAATTTTGATAATATTATTAAAAAATATATTTTAAAGGGCGAACAAAGTGCTACGGCAAAGCCAGGAATTGCCCCTCCTAATGCGGTTCCACTTACTGCTTCTCCTACTGTTGTGCCTGGGACACCAGTAGCAGGAGTTAGTACTCCGGCTATGAATCCAAATGTTCCTGCTCTTGTGCAAGCAGTACCAGATACGATTTTTAAAAATCCAACTGTTCAGGCAAAGGAACAATCTAGTGGACTTACGGTTACCATTGCAATTGATGAAATGGAAGCTTTGGAAAAAATGCATGTCAAAGAAGAAGCTGAGGTAGTTAATACTTCATCTACTGCTTTGAATTATGCAGATCAATCTCTTCAAGAGGAATATGAAGATCAAAATCAAAAAGAATTAGTAGATGTCATTCTATCAATTCTAAAGTGCAAAAAGAATAATATTTCAAAAGTTCGAATGACACTTAAATGGTTAGAAAAATACCAATATGTTTACCGGTTATGTCATTTGTTACTTCGAAATAATATGGAGCAATTAAAAAAAGATATTATTAATCCACCATTTAAAGAAATTTATGATTATGATTTGGAGCGTGTAGGACTTACGGAGGCAATCCGAAATAGAATTTATGATATGCCAATCTATATATTCTTAAGAATTCTTACTTATTCTATTCTTTATAATGATGCGGAAATGTTTGATGGTATTTATAAAATTTTAAAATATAAAGTAATTATTGATAAATACAATCAATTCTTACAATTTGATGAGTCTGATAAGAAGACTGTAAAACAAGTAAAATCTTTAATTTCATTTATGAATAAGGTATCTAACCGATTTGATAATAAGAACGTATTTGAATTAGAGAAAATCGAAAGATTGGCTAAGATTGGAAAGTATTAATATATAGGAAGTGAGAGCAGTGAAAAATAAAGTTTTAAGCAAAAGATTATTCATTTATTTTATCGCTGCTTTTTTTCTTGCCATTTTTTCTTTTGCTATTTATAGTTTAGTATCAGGAGTTGCTTCTTTAGCACAAATGGAAGGTTGGGATGGAGTTAGCGTCGCAACTAGTTTTTCTAAGGGAAATGGTACTGTTGAAAATCCTTATGTTATTCAAGATGCATCTGAATTTATTTATTTCAAAAAATTAATAGAGGGAGATGAATCTTCTTTTTATCAGGATAAGTACTATAAATTAGAAGAAGATATTAATTTTAATGGAAATGCGATTACACCTATCGGTATTTTAGAAGGTGAAGAGGAAAGATTTTTTGCTGGACATCTTGATGGAAATGGTTATGCTCTTCAGAATTTTAAAATTACAGAAGGAACGGTTATTGGTGATAAAGAGTATTATTCTTTATTTACTAAGACTAAAAATGCTTTTATTTCTTCTTTGGGACTAGTTAATTTTAGAATTGAAGTTCCTAATGATGAAAGTGATAAAGTAGTTTCTGCTTTTATTGGAGATTGTATCGGAGTAGAAATCAATTCTGAAGAAGAATCTGATGAAGAATTAGAAGTAGAGATTCCTGTTTATAAAAATATTTATTTGAAACAGTTTTATTTAGATCTTTCTAAGACTTCTTCTGAACATTCTACTGTTGGAGTATTGATTTCTAATATTGTTTATCAAGCACTTGTGAAAAATGTTTTTTTGCAAGGAGAAGTAAATGCTAATCATGATTTTTCTTCTATTCCTTTTGTTCAAGACTCTTTAGAAAACATTGGAAATGTTTCTACGATTATTACAAACATGAGAGTAATCAATGGTGTAGAAAATGTTCTTTCTTATTCTGGTATTCAAGATGCTTATTTTTATGAAGATGGAGTTTTTTATAATCAATTAGATGAGGCTGTTGCGAGTGAAACGGTTTTATCTTTCTTGAATGATGATATTGGGGAAGATTGTTATTGGACTTTGGAAGATCAAGAATTAGTTATTCATGCTTATCAGAAGGTTGTGATGGCTTCTTCTGTTGCTCCGATTAATTCAAAAGGTTTCACTTTCTCTTTGAGAAGTGCTGGAATTTCATTACATGATACTGGTTTAGATGGTTCTACTGTTTATATTAATGATTTAACAGCTGATTATAATTATTATATGGGACTTAACTATACTCAAAGAAGTAATGGAACCATTCCAACGACTACAAGTCAAAATCTTTATAATAATGAGAATTTATTAGCAGTTTACATTGCTTATAGAGGTACTGAGATTAATTCAGGATCTACTATTACTGGTTATGTTTCCTTGAGTGAACAGTATTCTGATTTTGTTTATTATAAATATTATCCGATTGATAATGGTTATGTTACGATTCCATTAATTGATAATCCATATGGAGATCGTCCTGATGGTAGGGCATTTAATGGATGGGTTACTGATTATGATGGAGCCGTTGTTAGTTTGGATATGGATACTTATACGAGATATGTAAAATTCCCAGTGTCCGATACGACTCCTGTTTCTATTACAATGTATGCTTCTTGGACAGAGGCTACTGTTGCGAATAGTGCAACAGCTTCTAATTTGAAGAGTGTGCAGATGGTTCCTATTGGGACAAGAACTCCAGTGTTTAATAATTTACCAAGTACTGTATATTCTTACAATAGTATGAGTAGTGGTACGAGTAGTCAGGGTGTTTCTTATCCGAGTGGTGCTGTTGGTGGTAATGGTAATAGTTTAAGTAATCAACGTTGTACACGTATTGACCGTTGGACTCCTAGAACTTGTTACTATTATTTACCAGTTGCAACTGCTGATATTGTAGATGGAGGAACGTATTATCAATTATTAAATGGAACTATGCGGTCCTTTGTTGTTGCGGCTTCTTCTTATACTATGAATACGTTTTTAGCAACTGGTGATGTTCTTGCTGGTTATTTTAGAAAAGGTGTTCCAGCAGGGTCTTTGGTTGGCTATTATAATGGTACAGGTGTGATTCAGACTTCTGGAAGTTGTTCTGGAACAAACTGTAATAACTATTATGAACTTATGCAGTATGATGCAACTAATACTTTTGATCCGGATACGAATTATGATTATTATTATCTGGTTACAAGAGATACAAATATAGTCTTTTTAAATAGTAATATTAGTGGTTTTTCTAATACGGTTCCGATTACTGTAACAGGAATTAATAATGGAAGTAATCATACGAATTATCGAGTTGATTTATCTAGTACGGCTATTAGTGCTGGAGCGGATTTAAGAATTGAATATTGTGCTTTATATACTGGAGAAATTGAGCCATCTTCCAATGGACCTTCTAATACTACTTCTGACTATGTTTATGGCAATTTTTATAATTTAAAAATTGGTAGAGGTATGCCAATTTCTACTGGTACTTATCAGACGGGTAGTTGGTGGAGTGGTTATGAAACACATGAAGGAACCTATTTTAATGCTTTTGGAGTGGTTGGTGGAAGAAGTAGTGGTACGGGAACTTCTGGTTCTCCTACTAAGTATAGTTTAATTGTTGAATCAGGTTTTTATAACGCTATTAGTACAGTAAGTACAGTAAGCTCAAGTGCCACTTATTATGTTGATGCTCAAGCTATTTATGGAAATGACTTTGATCGTATTCAAAATCATCATAATTTGATGGGAGCTTCTTATAACGTTGCTTCATCATTTGGTGGTACGGTAAGTAGTGGATCTTATACGAAGACGTTTGTTACTTCTACTTTTAAGAGTGGTACTTATGGAGTGGATAAGGAAGATACTGCGGCTGGAGTTTATGTTGGAGGTTTAAGTGGAGGTACAATTAATTCTCCTGCAGAGACCATTATTGAAGGTGGAAATATTGCTTATTTGAATGGTGGTCCGCTTATTTCTACTAATTTGACTAATTATAATGCGATTTATGTTAACATTAAAGGTGGAACGGTTGATGCTGTGTTTGGTGGAGCAGCGCGAAGTGAAACTTATGGGAATCGTATTATTAATATTACTGGTGGTGCTGTTAATTATGGCGTTTGTGGTGGATCTAACGGTATAGAGGGTAGCAACAGTAACAATAACCGTGGTACTTTGAATGGTAGTACCTTCATTCGAATTGGAGGAACAGGTGTTGTTGGTACAAAATCAGATTCTGTTTTTGGTATTGAGTCTGGTTCTGTATTTGGTGCTGGTAATGGTAATACTACTTATTCAGAAATTGGATCTGTTAATAATTCTACTATCATGATTGCCGATAGTGCGATTATTACTAAGAATGTCTATGGTGGAGGTAACTACGGTTCCGTTAAAGCTCAGAGTGGTAATGCATCTACTTCTACAATTATCATGGATGGTGGAACAGTTAGAGGTTCTATCTATGGTGGAGGTAATAACAATGGTAGTGGTAGCACTTCCGTTACTTCTACTATTGGAATTACTTTAAATGGCGGAACGGTTCAAAATTCTATTTATGGTGGATCTCGTACCAAAGGTATCGTGTATGGTTCTACTTCTGTTACAGTTAATGGTGGAACAGTTACTCATGATGTTTATGGTGGAGGAGAAGGTGGTTATCTACCAAGTAATGATAATAGTACTCCAGGTACTTATGTACGTGATAATGTAGCGGTTACCGTTAATAATGGCACGATTAGTGGTAGTGTTTATGGTGGTAGTGCTTTTGGTACTGTCAATGCTATTAATGAGACAACAACAACTTCTTCTGCAACTACTACTGTTACGATTAATGGTGGAACAATTCAAACTAGCGTCTTTGGTGGAGGCAAAGGAGATACAACTTACACTCCTAAAGTAATTGGTGATATTACTGTTACGGTAGAGGGAGGATCGATTGGTAATGTCTTTGGTGGATTCGATGCTTCTGGAAGTCCTAATGCAGGTGATGTCGTTTATTTAAATGGCGGAACGATTGGAAATGCTTATGGTGGAGGAAACAAGACAGGTCAAACAACGACAGATATTCGTTTGCAAGGCGCTAGAGTAAATAATGCTTTGTTTGGTGGTTCTAATGAATCAGGAACGGTTACTACCTCAAATGTTACGATTACTTCTGGAATTGCCAAGGATGTCTTTGGTGGTAATAACTTAGGAGGAACGACTGTTACGACTAATGTTACTGTAACGGGTGGTCGATTCCTTGGAGATATTTATGGTGGAGGAAATGAGGCTCCTTCTACCACTTCTAATATTTTGATTCGTATTGCGCCAGTTAATGATGTTTATGGTGGTGGAAAGGAAGCAGGGCTTACTACTTCCAATGTTACGATTCGAAATGCTTCTTTCAATAATATGTATGGTGGATCCAATGTTAGTGGTGATGTAGAAACAAGTAATGTTAGTGTTACTACGACATCTGGTTCTTGCGTTTTCGGTGGAAATAATCAAGGTGGTACGACAACTACAACTAATGTTGATGTTTCATTATCTACTTTAGATATTGTCTTTGGTGGAGGAGATAATGCTACTTCTGGAGAAAGCCATGTTACGATTACTGGTGGTAATGTTTCGGAAGTCTATGGTGGAGGAAACGAAGCCGGACTTACTACTTCTAATGTTACAATTGTAGATGGTACAATCGGTGCTGTCTTTGGTGGATCTAACCAATCTGGTAATATTACAACGTCTAATATTACTATTGGAGATCCTTTACAGGACCCTCTTAATATCGATATTCAAATTGATAGTGTTTATGGTGGTAATAATTATGGTGGTGTTACTTCTAGTGCTAATATTACTTCTCATATGGGAACGATTGGTCAACTTTTTGGAGGAGGAAATGAGGCTAGTGTAGGGGAGACAAATGTTTCTCTTACGAATACTGATTTTTATGAAGTCTATGGTGGTGGTAATGCAGCTGGTGTTTCTGGAGATACTTATTTGAGCCTTGGTGGTTGTACAGTTACTGATAGTGTTTATGGTGGTGGAAACGAAGGTGTTGTTGGCGGAGATACTGAAGTTATCATTGAGGATACTTCTATTGGTGCCAATGCTTATGCCGGAGGGAATGGTAGTACAGCTATCGTTTCTGGTGATTCTACTATTACGATTAGAGGTACTAGTGAAATTGGAACTAGTACTAGTGTAGCTCCATATGAAGGTTGTGTATTCGGTAGTGGAAATGCTGCGAATACTGGTACTTTGGCTAATAATAATTCTAAAGCTACTGTTAATATTACAGGAGCAACGATTCATGGTAACGTTTATGGTGGTCCTAAGATGGCTGTCGTTTATGGACTTACTGAAGTCAATATTGGAAGTTCTGCTCTTGGTAGTGGAGCCATGCCTAACAACTCTGTTGTTATTGATGGAACGGTATTTGGTGGAGGAGAATCTAATGCTTCTGGAAGTACTAACTACGACTGGACATTTATTTCTGTTACTCAAGGTATTACTGTTAATATTGATGGAACAAATTATGCTTCTCGTAATTATGATTTTGAAATTCATGGAAGTATATTTGGAAGTGGTAATGCTTCTTCTTCATCAGGAACTTCTGAAATTTATATTACTCATTTAGGAAGTATTGATGCTCCTAATAGTGCTATATCTATTCAAAGAGCTAATTATTTGGAAATTGCTTCCTCTGCTATCGAACTTGCTGGTGCAACCGATAGAACGAACGATTATTCTGATAGTTTGTATTCCTTCAACATTATTGATAAAATGGTAATCCGTGATGGTACGGCTTTACTTTTACAGCACAACGCTAACTTATTAAAAGAGTTATATAGTGGGGTATATGATGAGGATGAAGAGGAAATTGTTCCTGCTACGGTAGATATTGATGATGAACTTAAAACAGTTACTAGAAATGTTGACAATCGTATCTACATGATACCTGGTGAAAACTTAAATATTACGATTAACCAGAATGCTACTGCTTATGGAAAGGTTACTGGTATGACCTTCTTTGGAATGTACCAACCTTATGAAGGTGGGTACCGACTTGGTCTATATGATCCTGTTTATGATTATGATGATTTAGGAGATGCCGGTTTAGAGATTATTGGTGGTAGCTATGTTGTTGGTCTACATAGTGTAGATCATGACATAACAAAAGATGGTTTTTATTCTAACTATTTGGATGATGTAAATTACGATAAAATTGTTACGGCTTATATCGATCCTACTCCTATTGGAGAGACTGGATATCGATGGACAATCGGTTTCGAAGCAATCAATTATGAATTTACTTTAACTGCTTCTAAGTATTCTTCTTTGGGAACTACTGAGTTGCAATTAACAGATTTCGCAACAGGAGATGCTGTATTCTCTATTTTGGGTGTAGATACATCTGGTTTGGATACTGGTATTTCTATGGTGGATTCTACTTTGGTTCCTCGTGTTGGACGTACGCTAGAGCAAGCCAATCAGACTTTAGGTCTTGCTATGAAGGCAGAGACACAAGAGTGGATGGGTTATGGAACAACGAAATTTTATAGTCAAGATGGCGGAACACTAACAGGAACTCGTGAGTATCGTACAGATAGTAGGCAATTGCCACCTTCTTTCATGTTTTATTTGTATCATGCTAAGAATATTTCTGTAGATGGTCCTCTTGGTTCAGTCGTTATCACTGTTCAAGTGGCTACTCCAAAGAATGGCTATGAACAGAACATTGATTTTATTACTATTACAGCGAATATTATTGCTAGACAATTTGATGATGGTGATAGTTATGATGCTTCTATAACTTATGATAAGCGTTATGAGATGCCTTCTTCTACATTAGTTAATATTACTAATACCAGTCAATTTACGGCTTATTTCTCTTTGATTGCTTGGAATAATCAATTTTCTGGTGTATATGGTAATAATAATGAAAACTTCCATGTTTTAATTACAGATCATGTATTACCAGTAAATACAATGATTACAATGTTAGACTTTGGTGCCAATCCCGATCGTCCAGAGTACTATTATTTCCGTGTTACTCAATCTGTTTATGATAATTCTGTTTATCAGTTGCAACACGATAATGAAGTTACTTATCCGCTTTCTCAGTTTATAAAGATGGATAGTACTAGCACTACTAATACTTATAGCGATAGTGATTCGAATCTTCTTTATTATGATTCTAATATCGGATTGGTTGATGAGGAGTTTATCTTTATCTTTGACTTTAAGGAATGTACACAAGTTACGGGAGATCATTTGAATAATTCCGTATTATTCGAACTTCGTAATAATGAAAACAGAACAGTATTTACGGTACTTGGTATTCGTGAGGCTGTCATGTATTATAGTACTTATGAAAGTACCAATATCGTTTTGGATCAAACGATTACGAATGCAGAAGCTTATCTATATTATGATATTCCAGATGAAATCAATTATACGACTCAGGTTCAATACGATGAAACGGAAAACAGACAATCTGTTATCGATACAAACTATGAGTCTAGTAGTATGGGTCTTAATATTGCCTTCTTGGATAGAGATAATGAACCAGTTAGTTCGAGTTTGTTGATTGGTACATATTTTAGAATTAATAATCAACAGTACTTTGCGGATGCTGATGGAGTGTTTAGAATAAAGCTGTCCGATAAAGTTTCCAATTTGATTCGAGTCGCTCAACTGAATGTGTATAAGACTCTGCCTGCTGGTCAGTATACTATTCGATATACGTTATTTGCATCTGATGATGGATTGCATAATTCTGATCCGGCCAACTCTGTTTATGAAGAGATTACTGTTACTGTAGTTAGTTCTGATAACTCTTTGATTGTAGATTGCGAACCTTATACAGAAATTGTTGATGGGGCTACAGGACTTAATATGAATAATACTCGGTTGAATACTTATGTTGTTCAATATCAATCAGTTTTAACGAATCCAAACTTTAGAGTAGAAGTTTATAAGCGTAATACAACATCGGTAGATGTAGATCAGTATACATCTATTGGTTTCCATTACTTATTTACGAATGATTTATTTGCATCTTCTGGAAATGAAGTTTCTATTTCTATGGATGGTAGAAATCGTAAGAACTTTGACTTTCAACTTCAGACTACTGATAATCTAACCAGTGGTACCTATCGTGTAGTCTTTAAGTTATATGATAATAATCAGTTGATTGATAGTGATGAAAAATATGTTATTGTTCATAAAAATTTACAATAACATTTGAAATTATAAAATAATTATGCTAATATTAGGATGGTGAGAATATGAAAAAAACGTTGAGATTTTTGTGGTCAATTATAGAGATTATTATCATTGTTTATGTTATTTTAATTACTTCTTGTGTACTCTCTAAGAATAAATATGGTTTTACTCAATTTGGCGATTATACGTTAAAAAGTGTTACTTTACAGGATGAGAGAAGTATTGAAGGTACCACTAAAGGCGATCTATTAGTTATCGAAAATACGAATCATATCGATCAAGGTGATAGAATTTATTACTATGCAGCTTATAATGAAGCATATGTAATTCGCAGTGACTACGTGATTGATGTTGAAAGAGATGTAGATGTTGCTTTATATACTGTGCAACATAACGGTGAGAATGTAACTATTGCGAATACAAAAGTTTTAGGAAAAGATGCTAAGGTTTATCATGATATTGGTGGAGTTCTTTCTCTTTTAGAGAGTAGAATGGGATTCTTATTCTTAGTATTATTACCAATTATGGTTGTATTCATTTATCAAGTATATGAATTCATTACTATTTTACGATATGAAGAAGTAGAGGATTTTGTAAAACAAGAACAAGCACAAGAGCCTGAAAAAAAGTCTACTTCTAATGATGACGTAGAAGTTTTATAAAAGAGATGAAAAATCTCTTTTTTCTTTGGAAAAAGTGTTTGGAATATCTTAAAATATGATATAATGTTAATAGTAGGAGAAGATGAAAATGAAGGATATGAAGAAGAGATATGTAATTCTTTTTATTTTAGTTGTGTTCCTATGCCTTACTTATTTAACTAAGGGAGCGACTTATGCTGCATTTGAGTCTTTTATTACTGGAATTGTTTCTAATGAAACGGCTGAGATTCATTTGTCTATTAATAATGTGGATATCATTGATACGGATGATGTTTTGGATGGAAGTATGTTATTACAAAATGTGACTTGGACTTCCACTCATACTCGTACAGGAAAGCTTTCCCCTGGAAGTAGTGGAACGATTACTTTAGAGTTAGATCCAGCGGGTAGTGAAGTGGCTATTTTATATTCATTTCGTTTTGTAGATAAATCTGTTAATTCAGAAAAACTATTAGATATTTCTAATGTTGCCTCAGATGATAGCTCTTTTGTTAGAACGGATGTAGATACTTATAGTGGAATTATTCCTTTGTCAAGTATTCAGAATGGGGATACGGTTGAAGTTTCTTTTGATTTTGTTTTTGATGCGACGGTTGATATAGAAGCTATTACAGAAGATAGTGGTAATATGGCGGATTTTTTTGAAGTTCAATTTAAAGCTCTTCAGTATCGTGGAGAGACGTTAGTTCCATATGTGGAACCTGTTGAACCAGAACCTGAACCAGAACCTGAACCAGAGCCTGAACCATAGAGGAGAGTTATGAATCGATTAAGGAAAATGTTAAAAATTAATTCTTATTCGAATGAGAAATTAAGGTTTCTTCTTTTTTCGTTTTCCTTATTTTTAGTTCTTTTCTTAGCTAGATATTTACTTGGAATGGCTTATGCTAGATATGAAGTTCGTTCTAAAATTATGGCTAATATTGATCGAGCAGTTTATATTTTTACAGATGAAAAATTGTCTTTTAATCTAGAACCTGATGGAATTGTTCCTTCTGATGATTATTATGTATATCGTTTTACTGTTTCTAATTTTATGGAGAATAAGGATGGAGATGTTGATCTTTCCTATTTGATTAAAGTTAAAACGACCACGAATTTGCCAATTATTGTTCGTCTTTATCGAAATGAGTTATATAATTCACCCGGTGCTACTAATATTCTGGGTGGAGCTACTACTGCACAAGATGAAGATGGTGCTTGGTATCGTGTTTATCAGACTGTGGGTTCTTATAATATGAATTATAATACTCACACAACGGATGCTTATTCTCTTGTGATTGAGTTCCCTTCTAGTTATAAAAACAGTCCTTCTTATGCGAATAAGATTGAACATATTCAAGTTATACTAGAATCTCAACAAGTAATATAAAAGGAGGAATATCATGAAATTTGTTCGTGACCATAAGTTAGTTAGTATCATTGTTTTATGCGTTTCTTCTTTGTTTTTATTTGTGACGGTAGCTTTTGGACGATATATCAAGAATATTATTAATAATTATTTGTTGGAAGCTAAAGCTTTTTACTTCAACAGTACGGTTTTAGGAATTAATGGAAAGAATTATTCCATTGTAAACTGGGATGGTGTTAACTCTTATCCTTTAACTATCGATGTAAATAATAGAAAAAATGCTTTACGACATACCGATGCGGATATTGTCTATACTATTACGAAAAGCTGTCCTGCTACAGTTGCTTGTACCTTAAGCAAAACAGGTGCAACTCTTCGAGCTAATGATGAGACAGATAGTTATGTTCTTACTGTTACTCCTCTTCAAAACTTTTATGAGGGAGATACGGTTACAGTTACTACCACGGTAAGGTCTTCTTCTCCTTATGAGAAAGAGATGAGTGCAACGTATACTATAGGAGTTCAAAAAGCTAACTTTTCTTACAATATTGAAGATAGTGTAAACTCTAAATACTTGACGTTAAATCTTATTAATTCCATTACATTCTATGAAGTATTGCAAGACTTCGGTAGCTATACAGCAGGGGACCATATTAGTTTGGATGAATATGCTCTTTTGAATAGTTCGGAAAGAGCCAAGGTTTTATCTGCAGAAGTTACCCTACAATATGATCCACATTATGTTTTGCTTGATATGACTAATCCTTTATATTTGAACCGGCTAAGTACGAATTATCAGGAGACAACTATTAATAATTTCCAGTATGTATCTAGATTTTCTTTTCGATTGAATGCAGCTTCTAGTAACTCTATTATTTTCTATAAGGATGATCCTACGGAGGATTATACTTATCCTAGTTCGAATACTCCAATCATTACAGTTTCTGTAAATACTGCAAATTAGTTGTTTTTTTTGATAGCGATTTATGTTATAATTTAGAATGATAAGATAGGTGATTTTATGGACAATTTAATTAGTGTGTTTATGAATTACAAGATAAATCGTCTTATAGAATACGGTGTTTTTGCTTATCAGGAAAATAGTGATTTTGTACGAGATGTATTTTCAAAATACTTTAATGTTTATGTGGATAATTATTATTATGGAATTTTTCATACGATTGAAGGGGAAGCTACTTATAATGCCAAAAATCAGAAGGCAGAATTAAAAGGAATCATGGAAGAGATGCTTGTTGATTATCGTGATGATGAGTTGAATGTCAGTAATGAAGAATATACTCATAATCGTAAGGTAATTCATGATTTAAAAGATTTAAGTGATAGTTTACTTCAACTCGATTGGATTTTGTTTGATGGTAAAAATGATATTTTCCCAAAAGTTCTTAATTTTATTTCGGATAATGATGCTTTAAGAAAATATGTCATTGGAAGAGAAAATGATTTTATGCGTCTTATCCGAATTACTTATCAAACTTGTTTTAGATTATTGAATTATGAAGATAATTATTATGCAGTCCAATCTCGTTTGTTTGAACAGCATAAAGATATGGCTTATTTGGAACTTGTTCCTAGAATTAAATCATTAAGTACTTATCGCAAAAGTATGGTTCAAAAGGTTTATCAAGATGATAAATTAGGTCAGCCTAAGGTAGAGTGTTTAATTCAGAAAGTATCTTTAGATATTTTAAAGAGAACATTAGAAAAGAAAGAGATACCTATTTATTTTATCGAAGTAAGTAGTAGCTTTGTTAGTAGAGGAAAAATTAAGAATGATGTCATGAATTTGCTTTCTAATCCTTTGTTTCGAAATCATGTTATATTAGCTGTGAATTATAATACGTTTTTGAATCAAAGAAGTGCTTTTTCTATTGGATATCGTTTAGCTTGTATACAAGATTTTGTTCATATTAATGATATTTATCAAAAAACAGACAATATTGCGAAAGAAGGCGTTTTCTCTTATTTGATTGTTAGTGATTATCGCTTTAAAGATCGTGATTTCTTTGTTAAATATGAAAATGATATGATGCAAATGTTATTATTTGAGGAGGAGTAGTATGGATACGTATATTCGATTTTTATTTGAATTTATGTCTGTTTTCTTTAGTGGTCTGATTACGATTGTGATGGGATTTTTCAATGGAATTGTTCAAATGTTTAATATTCCAGAATACTTAAATGTAATTGACTTTTATCGAAAAGATTTAAAAGTTGCTGAATGGGTATTAGTTGTTGTTGCGATTGTTGTTATGCTAATTTTATTATCCCTTATTGTATTACTTATCGTATTCTTCATTAAGAAATTCATTAAATTCCGTAAGACGTTAGTAGAACAAGAATCCTTGTTAGCAGAGATTGGAGAATTGAATAAAGAAGTTGCTACTTTAGTGGAAGAAAAAGAAAAGATTTTAGCAATGAAGGTTTCTCAACTTGGATTGAAGCCAGGTGAAGAGCCTACGGTTTCTACGGAAGGTACTGAGACTGGAGAAGAGAAGACTGAGAACTTAGATGGGGATCTTGATAGTTACCGATTCAGTAAACTTCATGCTATCGATGTAGAGTTCCGTGATTATAAAGTTCAACAATATGGAAATACATTTACTTTGGAAGAGTTAGTTGAGATATTCCGAAATTTCGCCGCCTCTAAGTTAAGACTTTATTATACGACGAATATGATTCGATTATTCATTTCAGGTTTATCTGCTACGAAACTTGTTATCTTACAAGGTATCTCTGGTACTGGTAAAACTTCCCTTGCTTATGCTTGGGGTAAATTTATTAAGAATGATGCCATTATTGCTTCTGTTCAGCCTTCTTGGAGAGATCGTACCGAGTTGTTTGGATACTTCAACGAATTCACAAAGAAATTCAATGAAACAGAAGTTTTAAAAGGTTTATATTTAGCTGGCTATACAGATGATGTATATGTTACTGTACTGGATGAAATGAACATCGCCCGTGTCGAGTATTATTTCGCAGAAATGTTATCCATTCTAGAAATGCCTTCTCGTGATGAATGGATTATTGAGTTAGTACCAAGTGTTTGGGATAATGACCCGGTAAAACTAAAAGGTGGTAAATTACAAATTCCTGGTAATATGTGGTATATCGGTACCATCAATAACGATGACTCAACCTTTGCAGTTACCGATAAAGTGTACGACCGTGCGATGCCAATAGATATTAATGATAAAGGACAAGTTTTTGAACCAATTGATACAGATGCTATGAAGATCAATAGTTCTTATTTGGAAGGTTTATTTGCTGAAGCAAAGAAGAACCATCCGATTACTAGCGAAATGGAAAAGAAAATTAACGAAATGGACGATTATGTTATTAAACATTTCCGTATTGCTTTCGGTAACCGTATCGTTAAACAGATGAAAGACTTTGTTGCTACGTATGTTGGCTGTGGGGGAACAGAAGTTGATGGTGTTGACTATTACATTGCTCGTAAAATTCTACGTAAATTTGAACAGTTAAACTTAGCTTATATTCGTGATGAAATCGATCCATTTATTGAATTTTTGGATAAAAGCTTTGGAAGAGAGAATTTTAATGAGTGTAAGGAGTATTTATTAAGACTTAAGAAGATGGTTTAGTAGGAGGTGAGTAAGATGGCTAAGGAATTCGACGTAGTAGATGACGAAGAGGAAGAAGAATTAGATGATGATGAGCTCTTTCTTCATAATTTGAATTCTACTTTATATGTTAAAAGAGACTACGATATGAAAGACTTTGACTATGAATGGTTAGATATCGTAGAAGATTGTATTCCTTATATTGATAATATTTTGAGAAACCCAAAACGTTTCATTATCAATGAGGAGGAAATCGTTAAAGTAGAATTAGCTCGTAAAGTTACGGTAGAATCTGTTATCCACCTTACCCAACATACTAACTTAATTCAAAAAATCGAAGATAATGGTGATGTAAAACCATCTAAGATTTTGAACATTAATAAAGAGGAGAGTATGGATACTTATGAAAATAGGTTTATCTTTACTTTACTTAATAACTTAAGATTATTTTATGAGAATAGAGTAGAGGCTACTTCTGGACAGAGTTATTGTTTGGATAAGAACCTTCTACAATATACTGCAAACACAAAAGTATATAGTGAAAATTTAAAAATTAATATTGATATTAGTGATATTACAAAAACGGTTAAAGAGCATTCTGGTGATAAAGGGAACATGACTTTAGCAGACCGTTTGAAAAAAGTAAAAACGCAAATTGATGGATTCTTTGGAACAGAATTGATGCAGATTCTTTCTAAATTACATGTTGCGCCAGTTAGAAGTCCCATTAAAAAGACTAACGTTATTTTGAAGAACCCTAATTTTAGAAAAGCAGAGGAATTATGGAACTATATTCAATCTTTTGAGAGTAAGGATAAGAGAGAAAAGGAAAAGAGAGATTTCTTTGATAAGGGTGTTTTAAAAAATGAGTATGACCAAGCCTTTTTAATGGCATTTATAGCAAATAAGAACTTTATTACTAATAGTAAAACGGCAACGGAGAGTGCTGTTGTCAATCAAATGATTCAAAGATTGATTGAAAACTTATTGGATACAGATGTAGATTTAACAGAAGATAAAATTGAAGAGGCTTTTTTGAAACAATTAAAATTGATGAAAGAGAAGAACCTTGCTCGTGCAGAACGTATCTTTAAAGTATTGGAAGATCGATTGGAGCGGGAAGAAAAGGGCATAGAGGATGTCTTAGATTTGTTACGGAAAGAGGTATAATATGGCAAAAATATTTCAGAATCGATTTATCAAAATTATTTTAGGTATTTTTAGAGGCCTTTTTATTGCTCTTATTGCTGTTTATTTAATTTTCGTTTTATTGCAAAGAATTAATGGAAATGCCAGTGTTTTTGGTTATCGTTTATTTACTGTCGCAACTGGTTCCATGTCTGGTGTTTATGAAATTAATGATGTAATTGCTGTAAAAGATTACAACGTAGATGATTTAAAAATAGGAGATGATATTGCTTTTCAAGGAGAACGTGGAGGTCTTGAGGGAAAATTAATTACCCATAGAATTATTCGAATTGAAGAAGCAGATGATGATAAAGGAAGAATTTTTGTAACTAAAGGAATTAATGCTCCTGCAGAAGATCCTGCTACTAGAGAAAATCAGATTTTAGGTAAAGTAGTTGGTAAGGTTCCTATTATTACTGAAATAAATCATGTTGTAAAAACGCAGTTGGGATTTTTCCTTTTAATATTCTGTCCTTTGACTTTAATTATCGTCTTAGAGATTTTACAGACGATTACGGATATTCGTTTAGAAAAAAATGAAATTCAAAGAATAGGGGATTCTTTTGAAGAGGATGAAGAGGAAGAAGTTCCTAATCCTATAGTGGAAGAGGTAAAACAACAAACTCCACAGGAAGAAAAGAAAAATGATATAGAACTATTATAAGGAGAAATATGAAAGAGCAAGAAGAGAAAAAACAATTAGCCGCTCTTAGTAAACAATTACGAAAGAGGAAGTATTTTAGTATCATGCTAGCACTATTTACTTTGGGTGTTAATATTTTTGCTTGGTTCGCTTTTTCTGCAAATGTTGGATTAACTCTAGATGCAACGGTTGCTTCTTGGAGTGTTAAATTCAAGGATGATAATGATGTTGTTGTTCGTAATGTTGTTGTTGAAGTTACGAAGATGAAACCAGGTATGACTGATTTTTCTAGTACGGTTTCTGTTGAAAATGATAGTGATGTCGAAGCAGACTTTGATTATGAAGTAACTTCTTTAAGTATTCTGGGAAATGTTGTCAATTTGACTAGTCAAGCTAATGTCTTTCAGTATTTAAGTACGTATTATCCGTTTGCTATTACTTTTTCAACAGATAAGAATTCTATGACTGCTAATGATACGCTTCATTTTACGGTTCATGTTACTTGGCCATTTGAAAATAGTTCTTCTTATTATGGACAAAATAACGTTTATCAGTATGATGATACTTTTACTTATTATACAAGATCTGGAAACACTTATACACCAACAACCATTGCTAATAGTGTAGCTTATCAGAATAGTATTAATAGTTTGTATTTACAGAAAGATGATGCAGATTCTTATTTTGGAATGAGATGTAATGATTATGAAACAACTAGTGGATCTGCTTGTTTGGTATTAACGATGAAGCTTTTGGTATCACAAGCTTCTGATGATTAATAAAAAAATAAAAGATCTTTTTTAAGATCTTTTTTGTGTGAAACTAATTTGTACATCTATCTTTGTTGTTGCATTATCTGGATCAATAGCAAATTCTGTATCATCTTGATTGTCCATGACAGTAGTTGCAGGATCGTCGTCCCATTCAAAGTAAATAGTGATTGTTTGCGAAGAACTGTTTTTGGTAATATCTCCTGTTACTATTCCGCTTTGCGGCCAGGTTTGAGTAGAACCACCTGTTGCATATTGAGTAAATTTGATATCATAGAGTGGGGTATCTAAATCCGGAGTACATTGAATTTCATAGGTAAAATCAACATCAACATTGGTTGCATCAATTGAGATTGTGAAGTATCCTTCTGATCCTGGAGCGATGACTCCTGATTTTATATATGGATCACTTGTTAGAGTTGGGGTAATGCTATTGGTTAGTACCGTTCTATTGTTGATACTTTCTGTATTTACTTTTATGTCCCAACTAGCTACAGTTGCATCTACTTGTGCTTGTGCTTGCCTTCTATATTTTGCATAAGATGCTTGAAATAAATACAGCATAGAGAAGGTTACGATAGCCAGAAAAAAGATTAGAAATACTTTATCACTTTTTTTCATATTCTCACCTATTATTATTTTAACATATTCCTTTTTCTTTTAGTATATTTTTCTTGGATTTTTCATCTAAAAACAGATAAATTCGTAAAATATAAGTTGACTTCTTTGAATAAATTTGATATATAGATAGATATATCAAAAATGAGGTGTTGTTATGAAGTGTAGAAATTTCATTTTAGATATTAGGAAAAGACTTAATTTCATTACCGTGTAATTAGGTCTTTTTGTTTGGAAGGAGGAGTAGAATGATAACTATTGATGATATTCTGGAAGAATTAAAGATGCATCAGCTTTCAGAGGATAAAGAAATGGAGATTCGTAGAGCTTATTACTTGGCTGAGGATATTCATAAGAATCAATATCGTCAGAGTGGAGAGCCCTATATCATCCATCCTTTGCATGTTGCCTTTAATTTGTTGAAAATGGAGGTATATGATCCTGATACAATTAGTGCGGCACTTTTACATGATACGATTGAGGATGCAGAAATAGAATTTACAAAAGAAGATGTGGCTCATCTAATTAATCCAACAGTTGCCGAACTAGTTGATGGTGTGACTAAGATGAGAAGAATGAATTTTTCTACAACTAATGAACAGGTTCTTGCTAATACTAGAAAGATTATTAATGGTCTTACAAAAGATGTTCGTATTATTATGATTAAATTAGCCGATCGTCTTCATAACATGTCAACCCTAGAATTTAAAAAGCCACAGAAGCAGAAAGAAAATGCTATTGAGACTATGGAGTTGTTTGTTCCTTTGTCTTTGTCCATAGGAGCATATCGAGTAAAGAACGAATTAGAAGATTTATCTTTACAGTACATAGAACCAGAAGTTTATCAAAGAATAAAAGAAAAGAAAGATTCTCTTCAAGTAGAAAGAGAGAAGTATTTAGGGGAAATTGCATCTAAGACGCAAAAGATTTTACTTGAAAGAGGAATTTCTAATGACATTATTTATAGAAGTCAAACTATTTGTACCATTTATAAAAAATTACAAAAGGGTTATAAGATGGATAATATTTATGATTTGTTCTATTTAAAAATATTAGTAGAAGAAATTGAAGAGTGTTATCAAACACTATGTTTTGTTCATCAAAATTATCCTCCTATTAATGGAAGATTTAAGGATTATATTTATCACCCTAGAACGAATTTTTATCAATCTTTACATACTACGGTTTCTGATGCTAATGGTAATTTAGCTAAAATTAAGATGAGAACTTTTGATATGGATAAAGTGGCCGCTTTTGGAATTCCAGCTTATTGGAATATTAAAAGAGGAAAGACACAGGAAGAAACACAAGAGATGATTCGTGAAAAGTGTCAATTTGCGAAGAAATTGATGGAGATTGATGAGTCCTTCCAAGATAATGAGGAATTTGTCCGTCAAATTAAAGGAGAATTATTGACAGAACACGTATACGCTTATGATCAAAGTGGAGAGATTTTTGAATTGCCAGCAGGATCTACGGCTCTTGATTTCGTGTGTCAAGTTTATCCAGATTTATTAGACAAAATGACAGGAGTACTAATTAATGGAATGGAAATGCCTCTTAATTATGTTTTGACTCATAATGATCAAGTACAAATTTTAACAGATGGTAAAATTAATCATGAAAATTGGGAAAGCTTTGTATCTACTCCAACTGCGAAACAGAAAATTAAGTCTTTATTAGAATTAAAAAAATAAAAGCATGAATCATGCTTTTTTTTCGACAAAAAATGTCTTTTTCCTTTGTTATATTGTTTTTGGTGATAGTATGAAGAAAATTATAAGATGTTTATTATTTGTTTTATTGGGTTATGTTATAGGTGAGTTCTTTTTTGGAGATGGAAGAAGATATATTGAAAAATTACAAATGATGGATCATTATTATTTTCTATTAGAAGGAGTTTATTCTGACAAAGATTTACTTCAGAGAGATATTCGAAATTTAAGTCAAAAGGTAGTGGATTACCAGGAAAATCAATATTATGTTTATGTAGGAATTACTAGAGATAAGGAAGTTGCTGAAGTATTAAGAAGTATTTATAAGAAAATGGGTTTTCAAATCTATCAAAAAGAAAAAATGCTTTCTTCTTCTGAGTTTTCTGAAAATGTTCGTCAATTTGATTTATTAATTAAGGAAACAGAGGATGAAGATCAAATATTAACGATTGAGAGAGTTGTATTGGCTAATTATGAAGAAATTCTAAAAAAACAGTAGTAATTTCTTTTCCTTTGGTAATAATATAAATAGGGGTAGTTATGAATTATCGAATTAAAGATTTGCCATCTGCAGAAAGACCTAGAGAACGTCTTAAGAATATGGGCGTTTTTAATTTAACCGATAAGGAAATTATAGCGATTCTTTTGAAAACTGGAACCAAAAAACAAAATGTCGAGGAAGTAGCTATTGCTTTATTAAAAGAATACTCTTTAGATCAATTTTCTAATTTAAGAATTGCTGATTTTCAGAAAATAAAAGGAATTGGTGAAGTAAAAGCTATAGAAATTTTGGCTTCTGTTGAACTTGGTAAGCGAATTTTTTTGCGAGATCATAAGAGGCTTATTCGAATGGAAAATGCTAAAATGATATGGGAATCTGCTAAATATTTATTTACGGGTTTAAAACAAGAATGTTTTTATTGTTACTACTTTAATACAAAGCAAGAATTAATTGAAAAGAAATTGATATTTATGGGAACGATTAATAGTGCCACAACTCATACCAGAGAAATCTTTAAAGAAGCTTATTTAATCAGTGCTTCTACTATTGTTTGCTTACATAATCATCCATCTGGTGATGTTCATCCAAGTAAGGCAGATATTTCTTTTACAGAGCGACTCATTCGCACGGGGGAGATTCAAGGAATTCCTGTTGTTGACCATATCATTGTTTCTGAAGATACTTATTATAGTTTTTATGAGCATCCTGATGTTTTCAATCTATAATTCTTTTCTAAAATGAGTTATACTATAAAGTGAGGTGGGAAAATGAAAGGAAAGAAACAGAAAAAGAAAAAAATGTGGGTATTTCTTGGTGCGGGAGTAGTTCTTTTATCATCCTTGGTCCTTTCTATTTTTCTTTATCCGAGGGTAGGAGAGATTGATATTCTTTTAAAGGACGTTGCGATGTTTATTAATAAAGCAGCTATGTATCCTTTTACTGCTCTTAATTCTGAAAAAAATGTTTCTCAAAATGAGAGTTATGTAATTCAAAAGAATATTAATTCTTCTTTAGAAAAAGAAATTCAGGAGTTAAAAGATGTTTTAGAACTTAATCGTACTTTGACAGAGTATGAACCTATTCATGCTACTATTTTATCTAGGAATAAGAGTTATTGGTTTAATACGATAACGATTGATAAAGGAAAGAGTTCTGGTATTCGAAAAGATATGGCTGTTATTACTGCGAGAGGCTTAATTGGTAAGATTACTAAGGTGTCTCATAATTCTAGTGAGGTTAAGCTTATTACTGCGGATGACGAAAATTTTAAGATTAGTATTGCTATCCAAACGAATGATGTGGATAATTTTGCTATCTTAAGTGGTTATGATCTTAAAACTGGACTGATGAAGGCAACTGGAATTGATAAAACTACTAATATTCAGATTGGTGATACGGTTTTGACAAGTGGTTTGGGTAGCATGTTTACTGCTGGTATTTATATTGGTACTGTAGAAAAAATAGAAAATGATAAATATGATTTAAGTAAGACAATTTATATTCGTACATATCAAGATTTTAATGATATTCATTATGTGACAGTATTGAAGGTGAAATCATGATGGCTATTTTTCTTAGTTTGTTTTCTCTTTTATTGGATGGGATTCTTACCAATTATCTGCCATATTTAAAGGGAAATTTGACTCTTTTTATGCCTTTATTTTCTGTTGTTTTTTTACTTTTTTTACCTTCTTTCTATTATAAGGATACTAGAATGTATTATTTGCATGCTTTTTTGTTTGGAATGTGCTATGACTTGTTTTATACAAATTTATTGTTTTTTCATGGAGCTTTGTTTGTTATTCTTGCTTTCCTTGCAAAATGGATTTATAAGAACTTTGAAATTCGTTTTTGGAATGTAGCGATTCCTGTTATGTTTCTTATTGTGTTTTATGAATCTTTATTTGCTGGAATTCTATTTCTTTTTCATATCGTACCAGTTACATTTTCTGACTTATTGTACAAGATTACTCATAGTATTTTACTGAATATTATTTATGCAGAAGGATTATATCTTCTTTTAAAATATTTACCTAAAAAATATAAGAAGAAGAAAATAAATTAGCATAGATGTCTCTTTTATTCATATAATGAAAAGAGGAGATTATATGAATAAAAGAATTCAGAAAAGATTGGTTTTAAAAAGAAATATTAAAATATGGATTAGTAAATTTTGTATCTCTATTATTCTTTTTTTAGTAGGAATGATTTTTGTAAAGAAAAATCCTTCTTCTAAACAGTGGCTGTCGCAAAAGATATTTGAAGATAGTCTTCCTTTTCAACAGATGCAGGTTCTTTATGAAAAGTATTTTGGAAATGCTTTATCTATTGATAAAATGGTTTCTAAGACAGAACCTGTTTTTCATGAGAGTTTTTCTTATGAATCAGTTGAAGCTTATCAAAATGGCGCTAAGGTTAAGGTTGAAAATCATTTAGCGATTCCGGCTTTAGAAAGTGGAGTAGTTATTTATGTAGGGGAAAAAGAAGATTTGGGAGAAACTATTGCTATTGAACAAGTGGATGGAGTAGTTACTTATTATTCTCATCTTCATACTGTTCATAAAAACTTATATGATTATGTTGAAAAAGGGGAAGTGCTAGGGGAAGCATTCGATGATGAAGTTTATTTAGCATTTCAGAAAAAGGGAGAATACTTGAATTATCAAGACTATCTTTAAGATTAGTCCTTTTCTTTCTTTGTTTGCTTTCTTTTCTGTCCTTACCGCTTCTTTTTTTTCTTTTTGTATTATTTTCTTTTTAGTTGTTGTACATGAATTAGGTCATTGCATGGTTGCTTTTTTTTGTAAGATTCCTATAAAAGAAATCTTACTTTATCCCTTTGGTGGTATTTCTAAATTTGATATGGATTTGAATGCTCCTTCTTTTTTGGAGTTTGTTCTTCTTATTATGGGTCCTATTTTTCAGTGCTTTGGTTATTTTTTTCTTATATTTTGTTTTCCGGAAAAAATGGATTTTATCCGTACTTATCATTTATCTATTTTCTTTTTTAACTTGTTACCAATTTATCCTTTGGATGGAGGAAAGCTATTTCTACTTTTTCTTGAGAAGATTTTTCCATATCGACTTAGTTTTTTTATTGTTCTTTTTTGTAGTTATGCTTTGCTAGGTATTTGGTTTTTCTTCTGTTCATCTTATTTATTGAATACTATTGGTATTTTTTTGCTTCTACTTTTTTTTATTACTCGGGAATATCAAAGAATAGATATTTTTTATCAAAAATTTTTATTAGAACGTTATTTGAAAAATTATTCTTTTTCCTCTTGTTTTTTAATCAATCATGAAAATTCATTTTATAGGGGAAAAAGACATCTTCTAAGACTTCAAAATGAGTATTATTTAGAAAAGGATTTTTTAAAGAAAAAGTATAAAAATGATTGACTTTGTATCGAATTATTTGTTATAATTCAATTACTGGTTGTTGGACTGGTAATTGATATGGGGCATTAGCTCAGCTGGGAGAGCGCCACGTTTGCACCGTGGAGGTCAACGGTTCGATCCCGTTATGCTCCACCATATAGAATATGAACCCGGATTTCGGGTTTTTCTTTTGCCGATATAGTTTAGTGGTAAAACAGGTCCTTGGTAAGGACCAGCGGTAAGTTCAATTCTTACTATCGGCACCAGTTATTAATCTATACGAACTTATCGTTCGTTTTTTTTATATGTATGATATAATTTTTTTAGGAGGATGATAAAATGAATTATCAAGAGTCCTTTCAAAAAAGAGGGGAAATCGATTCCAAAAAGATTAAATTATTAAAAGAAATAGAAGGTTTGAATCAAGAGCAGAAGTTGTTGTTTCAAGAATGTAAACATGAGATTGTTTTTCAGTTTCATGATAATTTTCCTAGGAAAAAAGCAACTAATGGGACTTACTTTTGTCCTGCTTGTGGACTTATACAAAATTCTTTTCATGTAAATACATTTCAAAATTCTAGGATTATCTCCTTATCTCATCTTTCTTTGATAGGAACGATTGAAGTATTACAGAAAATTAGAGAAGAAGTTTTTCAAAATATGGATTTTTATTATCGTTCTAATATGAAAAAAGAAGTTTTGTCAGAGAAAATGGAAGAAGTATTATTTCCTTATCAAAAAAGTTATACAGTTGATAAGATTAAGAAATATACGAAAGGAAAGGGATTCTATGAAAGCAATTGAGCTTAATCATTGGTATATCCAGGATAATGAAATGTCTATTTCTCTTATGAACTTTTATGTTAGTATTCAATCTTTCGTTGATGGGAAGTCTTCTTTTTATTTACTAAGAGTTTGTAATAGTGATAGGGGAATTCTTAATTTTTCTTTTCCGACGTTGGAAGATGCAGTTTGCTTTACAGAAGATAAGGTTGCCACTTTCTTTACTTTAGAAGATGTTGCTATTGCTTATATGGAAAGACGAGAAGAGAAAAAGCAAAAGAGAATGTTGAAGCATGATTTTAAACGTTAGTGGTAGAACCGATATTGTTGCCTTTTATACTAATTGGTTTATGAATCGTTTAAAAGAGGGATTTATAGATGTACGAAATCCTTTTAATCCTAAATTAGTTAGTAGAATTTCTATGAGTGATGTGGATTTGATTTTCTTTTGTACTAAGAATCCGATTCCTATTTTGGATAAGATTAAAGATATTTCTTATCCTGTTTATTTTCATGTGACCCTAACTCCTTATAAGAATGATATTGAACCGGGTGTTCCTTCTAAAAAAGAAATCATTCAAGCCATTCAAAAACTTTCTCAGATTGTTGGGAAGGAAAATGTTGTTGTGAGATATGATCCCATTCTTATTAATGACATTTATTCTTTAGATTATCATATTGCTTCTTTTAATAGACTTTGTTTTCTATTAGATGGTTATGTTCAGAAAATATTAATTTCTTTTGTGGATGATTATCAAAATGTTAGAAAAAACTATTCTGTATTGAAATATCGGAAACTTACAGAAGAGGATTATAAAATGATAGGTACTTCTTTTAGTAGTAGTGCTAAAAAGCATGGAATGGTTGTTCATACTTGTTTTGAGGAAAGAAACTTAACAGAATATGGATTTATTCAGGATGAGTGTTTATCTAAAGAGTTAGCTTTTCGTTTAACCAATAAGATTTATAAAAGAGAGTGGAAAGCAAGAAAATGTCATTGTGTAGAAATGGTTGATATTGGTGTATACAATACTTGTAGACATTTTTGTAAGTACTGTTATGCAAATTATGATGAGAAGAAAGTAGGGGAGAATATTCTTAAGCATCATCCAAACTCTTCTTTGTTAATTGGTGAAGTTTTACCAGATGATGTCATTAAAGAAAGAAAAGTATAAAAAAACAACGTGTTAGCGTTGTTTTTTTCTATCTAGTAAAGCCTGTTTTTTCTGTAGAATCAACGAAGGAAAGCATTTGATCAATTTCATCTGCAGACATAGGTTGTAACTGCTTATTTGCCTCTTCCACTTGATTAAGGATTCTACTTTCATATACAGTTTCTTCTTCATTGGAGATTCTGGCTGGTTCTTCTATGATTTGTTTTTTTCTTTCTGGACCAACTATACTTTCAATTTTTTCTAGGACTTCTTCTGTTTTCTTTTGAAGTTCCTCTTTTTCATTTTCTCTTTCTTTCTTCTTTTCTCTGACAGCTTCAATCATTTGTTGTGCTAGTGATATTCCAAGATCAATTTCATTGTTTTTTCTTTCCTTATGATATTGGTAATCGTAAGTAATTTGGGAAAGGCTTGTATGTTGTCTATACCAGTTAGATATTTTTTCAAGACATTCAGATAATATTTGACTAAGCTTTGCTGTTAATTCTTCTAACTTTTCTTCTGTTTCATTTTTCTTGATGATACCATATATTAGATTCTTCTTTTCTAAATAGTTGTTGAGCTTTTTCCAATCTTTTATCATCATTTCAATATTTTTAATGGTATCTTCTCCAATTTTTTCTTTATGTAGAGTTAAAAAGGCAATTTGCTCTTCTAATAAACTTTCATTTATTTCACTTGCACTTACATTTTGTCTTTTTACTAAAATACCAAGTTTTTCTTCTGTAATCTCTTTTTCATTGATTTCTTTTTGTCTTTTTGAATATTCTATTTCTTCATTTACTATTTCTATAAATCTATCTGCATCATTTATGCTGAAAGTAAAGCGATATGGGTCGCCCCAACCACCATTTGTTGTCATGTTATGTGATTTTTTTTCAGCACTTCTATTAATGATTCTATTTAGAACAGAATTGTTTAAGACATCTTTATGGTCTAACACACTTCTAGATTTTCTCTCTATTTTTATAGTGTCTCTATCATCCCAAATAAATTCATCTTTATGATTTATTTCTATTTTTATCGTGCTTCTTTTATCATTAGAACTATAGCTAGATTTGCTTTTAGATACTAGGTCATCATGAAGTTTTAATAATTCAACTAATTCCTGTGCTCTTTGCTCATCTTGAATGGAACTTAGTGCTTGTATTGCAGAGTTAATTCGTCTTGAGTAATTATGATTTTTTTCTACTTTAGCAACTAAATCTTTTCTGATTTTTTCTATAGGTTTAGCTTGTATGCTTTTAAGAGTTTCTTTTTCAGTTTCTATTTTTTTATTTATTTCATCTATTTCTCTGCTTACTTTTTCTATTTCGATTAATATTGGTTTTGCTTGCTCATTAAGTATTGTATCTTGATCTCGTGATTGATTTAGATATGCTTCTTTGAAATCTGCTTTTGGCTTTTCAAGTTGTTCTATTAAATGTTGTATTTGCTCTTCTTTTGCTTTTACTTCACTTTCTAGAGATCGAATTTTTTCTGTTGATTCTTCTATTTTTTCTTTTTTATAGTTTTCTAGTTCTTCGCTTGATATTGTCTGTAATCTAACATAAGCAGGAAGATTTACTAACTCTTTTAGTGTTTCTATTTTCTGATCTATTGAATTTAATATATTTTCTGCTTCTTCTAGTCCTTTTTGGACAACTTGAGGCACTGGAGATGCTGTTCTTGCTAATGCCTCATAAAAAGCTTTGTTAGTCATTGCATCGCTTTTTTGTTTTTTTAATCCGTTTAATGTTTCGACTACAAGTCTAAGGTATTCTTCTTTAGTTATTGCCATTTGAATCCTCCTCATTTACCTTTTCTAGTATTGCTTCTATTTCGCTTGCTGTTAGTTGCGAAAAAATGCTATTTACTTCTTCTTCTTTTAGAGATGATAATTTTTCTAAATTTTCGTTTTCCATAATTTTTCCTCCTTATACTTTCTTATACTGTTAATATCATTATAGATGAATTTGATTTTAGTGTCTATTTTTTACTTTGTGTTTACTGTAAATCTTATATGGATTTAAATTAGATCATTACAAATTAGTACATATTCTTCGCTAGATATTTGATCTTTCTTTTTTATTGTCCATACAAGTAGGGGATATTTTTTCTTTAACTTTTGGAATTTCTTAGTTTCTAATAAGCTTTTATGGATAGCTAGAAAATCTGGTTTTGTATATAAGAAAATAAGTTTATTAGCAAATAGAGTAACCCTTTTCTTATCAATGATATATCCAACTTCTAGATTAGAATAATGCTTTTTTAAATAATGGACAATTCTAGGATTAAAAGATTTTAAGATAAAGTTTTCATAGCTGTTTAATTCTTTTATTAAGAGATTACATAGAGTTTTAATCTTTTTCTTTCCTTTTATTTCAATATCTAGTAATACTTTATTTTGAACGAGATTTAATACTTCTTTTAGAGTGGGTATTTTTTCTTTGGTTTCTAATAAAGTTAGATTTTTGATTTCTAAGTAGGTACAATCTGTTACTTTTTTGTTTAGACCAGTTAGTCTTTTTAAATTATCGTCATGAAAGACAATTAAAACATTATCTTTTGTTAGTTGAACATCTAATTCTATTGAAAAGTCCATTGATATTGCTTTTTCAAATGCTTTTAATGAGTTTTCTGGAATATTCTTATTATTAAAGACTCCTCTATGCGCAATTTTATTATTCTTTATTTTCATGAGTCTCACCTCTATATTTCATTATATCGAAAAAAGAGAAAAAATGAATGTTTTCTTTTAAAAAATGGGTGTTATAATGAAAGTAGAGGTGATTTTATGAATCATAAAGTTGTATTAGTTGGTTGTGGAAATGTAGGAATGGCTTATGCTTATGCTTTAGTCAACCAAAAGGTTTATGTTGATGAGTTGGTTTTGATTGACATTAATAAAGAAAAATGTGAAGGTGAAGCTATGGATTTAAATCACTGTATGGCTTATAGTCCTTCTAAGATTCGAGTAAGAGTTGGAGATTATCAGGATTGTCAGGATGCTAAGATTGTTGTTATTGCAGCTGGTGCCAATCAGGCCCCTGGTGAAACTAGGATGGATTTAATAGAGAAGAATAGTAAGATTTTTCAATCTATTATTTCTAATATTATGAAGAATGGCTTTCATGGTATTTTTGTGGTTGCGACGAATCCTTTGGATGTTATGACATATCTTACTTTGAAGTATAGTGGTTTACCTAATTCTCAAGTAATTGGTTCTGGAACTACTTTAGATACTTCTAGACTTCGTTATATTTTAAGTGAAAAGACAGGAGTAAATCCTAAGAATATTGAAGCATATGTCGTTGGAGAACATGGAGATAGTGAATTTATTCCTTGGAGTAATGTTAATATTGCTTATCAAAAAGTTTCTGATTTATTTAGGAAAGATGAATTAGATGAAATGGAAGAAGAAGTAAGACATTCTGCTTACGTTATTATTGAGAAGAAGGGTGCTACTGCTTATGGAATAGGAATGTGTTTAGTAAAAATCACTAATGCCATTATAGAAGATAAGAATTCCATTTTACCAGTTTCTAGTTGGGATGAAGAAAATAAAATCTGTCTTTCTACTCCTGCAATTGTAGGATCAACCGGAGTAAAAAAGAAAATTTTTATTCCTTTGAATGATGAGGAAACGGAAAAAATTAAGAATTCTATTCAGACTATTCGGGAAGCTGTTCAGAAGATTGATTTGTAAAGTAGGGCAAAAAATCTGATACAATCCTTTTGTTTTATGATATACTAAACTAGGAAATGAGATGTCATTTTCTGGTTTTTTGTAAGGAGGAAAAAGGATGGAAGAAGAGATTGATTTAAAAGAATTATTTTTTTATTTTAGAGATAGGATCTTATGGGTTTTTCTTGCAGTAGTTTTATGTTTGGTAGTGGGAAATATCTACCTTGTATTTATTAAAACACCTATGTATCGTGCTACTACTACTGTTTTAGTATCTAATGATACTAAGAATTTGTGGAGTTCTTATGCTCAAGTAGTTCGTTCTAGTTCTGTACTGGATTCTGTTATAGATCAACTAAGTTTAACAGAAAAATCTAGTAGTTTGAAAAATCAAGTGGAAGCATCTCAAATTTTAAATACCGAAATGATGAAAATTACGGTAAGTTATCGTGATCCTAAAAAAGCAGCAGAGATTGCAGATGAGATTGTACCGATATTCTTGAAAGAATCACAAAAACTTTACAAAGTAAAGAATGTTACTGTCGTGGAGAAGGCAGTAGCAGATTCTAAACCTTATAATATCCAGTTTATGAAGACCAATTTAATTTTCTTGATATCTGCTTTAGCGCTTTCTTTGGGGATTATTTTTGTTCTTTTCTATTTTGACACAACAGTTAAGAGTAGTGATGATGTTGAGACTAGACTAGGATTGCCAGTCATTGGTATTGTTCCTGCAGTAGAGGAGAGTGAAAAACGTGAAAGATAGAGAATTAGAAATTTTAAAAAGACCAAAGTCCTTTTTTTCGGAATCTATTCGTAATATTCGTACTTATTTGACAGTGTCTTCTATGAAAACCATTTTGAATACCTCTGCGGAAATAGGAGATGGAAAGAGTTTTGTTACCGCCAATCTTGCTGTGTCTTTTGCTCAAGATGATAAGAAAGTTTTGGTAATTGACGCTAATTTTCGTAAAGGTAGACAGCACGAGATTTTTCATGTTGAAAATGTGATTACAGGTGGTTATTCTAATTTAATTAGTAATTATGATGAGAAAGTAGATTTGAACTCTTATATTTGTGAGACTAGGGTTCCTGGTTTGGATATTCTTCCTACTGGACCACTTCCTGAAAATCCTGTGGAATTATTGGAAAGTAAAGATAATCAAAAGCTATTACAGAAGCTAAAAAAACGTTATGATGTTATTCTTCTAGATTGTCCACCTGCACTTGATTTTTCGGATGCTGTTGTTTTAGCACCTCTTGTGGATGCTAGAATTGTTACAGTTTTTGAAAAGAAAACTAAAATGGAAAATGTAGAAAAAGTAAAGAAATTATTTGATCAATTAAATCTAAAAATAGATGGGATTATTCTAAACCACACGACTGCTTCTGGAAATAATTATTATGGATACTACTATACAGATATGAAGAAATAGTTTGAAATGTAGGAAAGATAAGGGGATTCTTTTCATTTGAGAAAAAACCTTATCTTTTTTTACTCTTTTTGTTTCCTATTTTTGATAAAGTATGGTAAAATGAAATAGTAAGTTATGTATTTGAAGTATTACTATACTTGTTTTATATTGAATTTATTGATATAGGAGGATTCGAATGAAGGAAGATGTAACGACAATTACTGCGGATAAGGAAACAGTAACTGCTTATTTTAAATTCAAGAGAATTTTATATTTAACTGTAAAAAGAATTTTTGATATTTTTGTATCTATAATAGGATTAATTTTTATTATACCATTGGCATTTATTATAAAAATTGCTTATATGCTAACTGGTGATTTTACAAATGTTATTTTTACACAGGATAGAATTGGTAAGAATGGTAAACATTTTAAATTTTTCAAGTTCCGTAGTATGGTTCCTAATGCGGATCAAATTTTATTTGAGGCCTTGGAGAAAGATGAGAAGCTAAGAGAAGAATATACAGCAAATAAGAAATTAAAAGATGATCCAAGAATTACTAAAGTGGGGAAAATTATTCGAAAATTTTCTTTGGATGAGACGCCACAGTTTATTAACATCTTCTTAGGTGATATGAGTTTGATAGGAAATAGACCTTATCTTCCTAGAGAAAAAGAGGATATGGGAAAGTATTTTGATGATATTGTGAAAACAAAACCCGGACTAACCGGTTGGTGGCAAGTATCAGGAAGAAACAACGTTTCTTTTAAACGTAGATTGATATTAGAACAAGAATATTCTAAGAATGCTGGATTTAAGATGGATATCAAGATATTTTTTAAGACATTTCGAGTTGTACTTTTTGGAAAAGGTGCGAAGTAGATCATAAGTTGTACAAAGTTATAGAAAAGAACACATTCTGTACAATGTGTCTTTTTTATTGAAGGGTGTGAAATAATGAATAAGCAAAGAATAGAATTAAAGGGTAAGACAGTGCTAGTGACGGGTTCTGCTGGATTTATTGGCTTTTTCCTTTCTAAGCGTTTGTTAGATGAATTTGATGATATTACTGTAGTAGGTCTTGACAATGTCAATGATTATTATGACGTTGATTTGAAAGATTATCGTCTTAATATATTACAGCAATATGATCATTTTCAATTCATAAAAGGAAATTTAGCAGATAAGAAATTAGTAAATCAGCTTTTT
>JAFRIU010000040.1 GCA_017432645.1 Bacilli bacterium | reverse complement strand
TTGCTGTTGCTGCTTTTGCTGCTGCTGTTCCTTTGGCCATAGCAATCTGTGCTGAATCTGGAATTCGTTGTGATGCAGTTGTTGTTGTGGCTGCTGGAGTTGCTGTTGCTGCTTTTGCTGCTGTTCCTTTGGCCATAGCAATCTGTGCTGAATCTGGAATTCGTTGTGATGTAGTTGTTGTTGTGGCTGCTGGAGTTGCTGTTGCTGCATTTTGTTGCTGTACATAACCGGAATAATTATATCTTGGTGAGCCGTCTGAATCAATTACTGGAGTTTCTGATGCCATTTATATCACCTCTTTGTAGTCTATATTATGATATCAGTATATCATTGTTTAAAAGGATTCTCAATATTTTTATTTTTGAAAGGAGAGATTTTTCATCTCTCCTTTATTATTGTTCCATTGTATCTGTAAAGTTTTGACCGATTTCTTTATCTGCTGACTCTATTTGAGTAGTTGCTTCATTAATCCAATCAAAGCTTTCTTTTAAGTAATTATAATATCTTTCAAATGATTTCCTCATTTCTTCATATACAGAAGATACTTGTCTTGCATTCTCACTTTGCCATGCATCAAATAGATTTTCTTGATTTCTATCCATTTGATCAAATACTTCTGTATTAATTTCCTCAGCTATTCTTAAAATCTCATTTGCATAAAACTTTGCTGCTGGAACATCTTTTAAATTTAATCCGTTTGGTACTGACATTTTAACACCTCCTACTCGCCTATATTGTCTGCACTTTGAGCAATTGCATTCTCATAGTCGTCAGCAATATCTGCAGATCTTAGTGAAGCATTTCCAAAATCTTCAATTTTATCTTTTAAATCTTGATATTCTCTTAGAAATTCCTCGAATCTTGCCTTAAATCTATTATAAGATTCATCATTCCAAATACTTCCAAGAGCATATACTTTATTTGATAATTCTCCTATTTTTCCTTCATAATCAGATGCAATCTTATTAAAATTAGATCCTGCATCCCTCATATCATCTGTTCTTGTTTGAAAACCACCAGTGGTTCCATTATAACCTTCATATGACATGTCCATTACCTCCTATTAAAATTATCTATTATTTTCTTTGTAATAGCAATCTATTATACAAAAATTTACATTAAATATTCATTGCTGATAAATCTTCTTCTAGTTCGTAAATGGCTTCTCTTACTAATAGAACAAATTCTCCTATACCATTGCAAGCTATAATTTCTTCTTGTGCTTGTTTTACTAGAGAATTGTTTGCCTTATTAAAAGATGTTCTGGCTGTTCCTGTCCAACTAGATAAATTTTCTTCTATTGCAACTTGATAGTCATAAATATCCTGGTCCATTTTTCTAGCAATATTACAGGTTTCTGTTCCTTCTTCTTCTACTGTAGAAAAATCACATACATATAAAGACATTTTCTCACATCCTTTTTTGAAAAAAAGAAACATTTCGTTTCTTATTTTCTAATCCATTTGATAGGAACGAATCGCTGCTAAAATGCTTTCTTCTTCCATATCATATAATTTTAGAATTTCTTTTATTGTTTTAATAAAGAAACTATAGTGTTCATCAAAATTACTGAAATTAGTAGATAGAGTATCCATTTGACTAATGAAATTACTAGCTTCTACGGATGTCCAATAATTAGAAATTTTCTCTTTCTCCGTATTGATTGTATTGATGGTTTCTTTGATATTTTCATAGAAGAAATCTACTTCATTTACAACGTCAAGAGCACTATCTGTATTAATATTAATTATTTGTTTACTCATATAGCCTCCTAACATCTTTTTAATTCTTCTAATCTTGTTGTTACGATATCTTCATAGCCAGTTGCCATATCACTAGCAAAGGTACCTAATTCTTTGATTTCTTGCGTAATTGTTTGAGAATCTTTAATGAAACTAGCAAAGGTTGTTGAAAAATGAGAACCTTCTGCATCTAGCCAACTGCCTTGAATAGTAGACATTTTTCCTTGTAATGAAGTTAGTTCTTCACCAAAGTCAGTAGTCGTTAGCTTTGTTCCAAGGGCAGATAGTTGTTCTGTATCTACTTTTAATTCACCACTTGCATTCTCCATATTCTCACTCCTTTACTATTTTGATTACTGTTCTTGATTGGTATTTCCTTTATTCGCACTGTAGTTTTCAGCAGAGTTATGAATAACTTCTACTAAAGCATTCTCTTCTCTTGAAAGAGCATCATGAGAAATACGAAGTCCATCAAGATAATTTATTAAGTTTTGTTTTGCAGTATTAAATGTATCTTTATTTATATTAACAACTGCATTTACAATAGCACTTCCTACTCTAGTTCCTTCTCCACCTACGGCTTCAATAGATTCTTCTCCTGCGTTATTTGCTCTTTCAAATGCAGCTTCCATAGCATCCAATATTCTACGGAACTTATTATAAGTTTCCTCTAAGCTACCAAGCTCGACGTTAATATTTTCTTGATCTTGTGTAGTTAGTTTTTCTTCTTCCATCTCTTATTCTCCTCCCTTAATTTTTTAAATCTAAGTTTCGAACATTTCCACTGATTTCTGCAGCAAAATTACCTGCAGTAGTACCAATGTCTTTAAACATTTTTGAATTGCTTTGTAAATTTGTTTTTGCCGTTTCAAAGTTTGGAATAGCACTAGTTAGTATCTCTTTCATTTCTTGTCCTGTTGCATCTTTCCAATCGATATTTTCTACTGCTGCTTTGAATTCCTCTACTGTTGCAGCAAATTCATCACTTGCATCTGTATAAGTTTTACTAGCACTAATTAGTTTTGTATTGTCTATAATAAATCTACCTGTATTACTTGTATCCATTGTATAACTCATATTAATTTCCTCCTATTTTCATTATAACATTTACTGTCTATTTGTCAATTATCTAATTGGTTTTACTGTAAATCAGCTAATTCTTCTTCACTTCTTGCAGAATACTTTGGTGGTTCTTCTTCTTGGAACCCTGCTTCATCGTTATCTAAGTATTCTTCTTTATTATCTTCTTCATCTGCTACATCTGATGTAGAATCCCCATCCCAGCTTTCTGCTTCGAAATCGTCTTCATCATCTTCTACATTATTATTCTTACGATCCATGTATACCTTAGCTCCAACTCCAGCAGCAGCTGCTGCACTTAATCCAATAGCAATTGGAATAACTGCACTACCACTCTTCTTTTTCGGTGTTTCAGTTGGTTCTACTTCTGGTATTTCTATTACCTCTGGAATTTCTGGTTCTACAACTGGTTCTAATTCTGGTTCTTCTGGCTCTAATTCTGGTTCTGGTTCTAATTCTGGCTCTGGTTCTAGAACTGGTATTTCTGATGTCTCTGCAGCTGGTGCTACATAGCCGCCGCCATTGCTATAGCCTCCACCGTTATTAGAGTATCCTCCTCCATTGTTTGAAGGAGTACCACCATTGTTATTATTTTCTACATTTGCATCTACTACAGTTGGTTCTGTTTGTTGTTCTGGTTGTGGTTGAGTCTCTGGTGTTACTTCTTTCTCAGGTTCCTTTTCTGGCTCTTTCTCTGGTGTTTTTTCGCTTTCCTGATCATCTAATTCTTTATTAATTTCTTCTATCTTCTTATTGAACTCATCTTCTGATATCTTACCTACTGTTAATAATGCCATGGCAGCGTTTACTTCAGCAAGAATCTTAGCATATTGCTCTTCTGTCATCTTATCAGACTTTAGTATACCTAAAGCTCGATCTACAGTACTTAATGTACCATTATACGTTCCTTCATTCATTTTTCCGGAATCTAATAATTCTAGAGCAGACTCTGTAGTATTCATGGTTTCTGTATAGTTTTCATCTGATAACTTGCCAGATTCTAGCATAGACATAGCCTGTTCTACCATGGTTGTTGTTGCGGCATAAGTTGTATTACTCATTTTTCCTGCTTCTAATAAAGCAGTTGCTTTTTTCATAAGGTCTACTGTTGCAGCATAACCCATCTCACTCATTTTACCAGATTCTCTTAATTCTTCTGCTTTATCACTATAGTTGACAAAAGGTACTCCAGAAAAATCTGTTGA
>JAFRIU010000039.1 GCA_017432645.1 Bacilli bacterium | reverse complement strand
TTTTATTTTTTCTATTATTTTATCAATATCTTCTGCTTGTTTAAAAGTGCTTTTCCTTCTTTTAGCAATTTTATATAATCTAGTTAATTTATAAAAGTATTTATGCTTTTCTTTTTCTAAGTTCATAAAATACTCATTTTGATAATCTCGTTTTACAGCTCTTATAAAACTTTTTAATGTACCTGTTCTTTTGATGATGATTTTCCCTTTTAATAAATCTGGATTAATATCTTGAATGATGTTTCCCTCTATCCATGCAATTTTATTCTTCTGAGAAATATATTCTACAATATCGTTATAGCAATGAATAAAATCTTCTCCTTCTTGAATTTTGCCATATTTCTCTTTCAATAGTTCTCTTATATTGGATAGTTCTTCATCTTCCTTTTCTTGGCAAGGTAATTCTAATAATCAATCACAATTCACAACAATATAATTTTCATCATTTAGATATTTAAGAGATGAAGTTGTTTTTCCAGAACCTTTCGTTCCTATTAAGTTGATTACTTTATCATCTGTTAATATTTTTTCAAAATCCTTTTGATCTTTTAATTATTTAATTTTTATCATGAATATCTCCTCGAATTAGATGGGCTGTAATGATACAGTAATTATAAGAATTTATGGTTATTTTTATATTTTCCACTTCACAGTAATTATTCTTTCCCTTTTTGTAGACTAAACAGTCTTTATTTAAAATTTTATTCTTTAAATCCTCAACTATGTTGGTAGAATAGTTCTTCAAATTCTTTTGAATTCTTTTCTTTCCTAATTCTGTAGTATGAATTCTATCTATGTTAGAAAGAAGCTCTTCTTTTATTCTATTCATTTGGAGTGATTTCCTTCTTTAAGATTTTTTTCATATCTTTATTTGTTATGTATATTACTTTGTCTTTATACTCTTCTAAGTCTTTTAATCTTTCTGGTTCTTTTTTATAATAAGAATTTACCGTAGATATAAAATACAATAACTGTTTACCAGTAGGAGGATGATTGTATACTTCTTTACCTAGTCTTTGTTTTAACCATCTTTTGATTACCCTATAATATGCTTTTAATCTGGATAGCTTTATATAGTAAATAATATCTGCTTCTTTTCTACCTTCTTGAAACTTTGTTCTACCGACATCTTCTATAATCCAGGATTTTTCTCCTAGAATTTCATGAAAGATTTTCATTGCTTCGTCTTTTGAGCGTTTTACATGGCCATGATCATCATCCCAAGATACTTTATCTAATTCATAATATTGAATTCCATATTTTTTTGATAACTGTTTTGAGAAAGTGGTTTTTCCACTACCAACGGGTCCCATAATATAGATTTTTCTATTCATGTTATCACCAGTTTCCTTTTTTATTATAACATAAAAAGTAGGATTTTCTCCTACTTTACTGTTTACATAATAGATATAATTACTCCAATAGATGCCAGAATGATAAGAAGAATTCTAATTACGATTCCAAACGTATAGATTCCTGTTCTGTGTTTCTTTCCATCTACTTCATAGTTTTGTATTTCAATATATGGTACAGGACTTCTTCTATACCAACCAGTTACTGTTACTTCCTTATCCATATTCTTTTTATTTCTAAAAAAGCCCATTATCTTATTTACAATAAAAGATGGAGAATTATAATCTACATAGATGATTCCTGTTTCATCTTTTACCATAAAATCTTCATTGAATATATAACCAGGATCTCCTCTACCAATGATTGTTCCTTTTACAATACAAGGAATACTGGTAATTCCAGATACTTTTACTTCTGCTAATAAGTCTTCTATTTTACGTTCTTTATATCCTTTTTTATGTGCTCGAAAGAAAGCTAAGAAGGAAAGAACAACTGCTAATAGAAAAGCACTAGCCATGATTGTGAAAGCAGATTCCATCATCGTTAAAGCTGCAACTACCCCTATTACTATTACGATAAATGGTAGAAGGTAGACAAATATTTCCATTAAGAAGTCATCTACATAACTTTCTTCTTGTTGTAAATCAAATGTGATATATGGTTTCTGTTTAAATTCTTCACTTCTTGCACTAATGGCTAATAATCTGTTTGAAATGAGTGGATGGGTTGAGTTTAATTCAAACCATTTTGCCCATGGATTCCACATTTCCCATTTCATAGCATTCTTAATTTTTTTCTTATCATCTACATTATTGTTGGTCATTACAACAAGTGATTTAGATGCCTTTGAATCAAACAATCCTAGGGCACTTATACTCTTTGTAGATACTTTGTCTTCTGGTTGACGATTGGTGATTAAACCAAATCCTACTTTTACTAAAGAAGAAGCTAGTGCATTTGGATTTTCTGTTTCTTCTATAGAAAAGGTATCTGCATAATACTCACGAGTTCTTGATAAATATAGTACAATGTAATTTGAAATAATATAAAGTACATAGGCAATGATACCGATAATAAATGAATAGTCTCCTTTTTTATCACTATTATCACTACTACTCTTTTCTTGTCTATTATCTAGTGTTACTTCATAGATTGCATACATTATGATTGGGACAAGTTGAGCTACTGTCATAAATAGCATATCATAGTGTGTAGCATGTCCTAATTCGTGAGCTACAACTGCTTCTACTTCTTCTTCAGATAGTAATTCAAAGATTCCTCTTGTTACAATTACTCTAGCGTCATTTTTGGTATGTCCATAAGTAAATGCATTAGGAGCACCATCATCAATGTAACCTATCTTTGGTCTTTTCATTTGATGCTTTTCGCATACTTCATCAATGAACTTATTTAGATATTCAGGAAGTTCTTTATCCCACTTTACCTTGTAAAAGAATTTCATCGTAAGATCTGTGATGAATGGTGAAATTAAAAACTGTATAACTAAGATGATTGCGGAAGAAATTAGTCCGTATAATACTGGTATATCCGTTACCATACACACTGCTAATAAAATGATTACTAATAAGAAATATAATCCTGCAAGTGTTAGGAAAGATACTCCAGCTAAAGTATTTTTCATATTATCCCTCTTTTCTTTCTCAATTATATCGAAAACTTACTATTATTACAATAAACTACTTCTGTTTTTACATAAACTTATTCTTCTTTTTCTATGATTAATTCTTCCATCTCTGAATTATCATTTAATAATGTATCTTTTCCTAGATGAACATGATTTCTTTTTTCTTCTGATAAAGCTATATCTAATATATAGTCTGCTAACTCTATCAAATCCAGTTGAGTTCCCTTAATGAGTATTTCTTTTTTATTTATGGATAGTTTTATTCCTTGATAGTTTTTATTTGTTTGAATATTATTCTTTCCTAAATACTCTTTTAATAAATCTTTCTTTATCATTTTTACCTCACTATTTATATATTAGGTGAATCATTTATCATGTGAGTAGAACTATCTATTTCTAAAACAGAAGAAGAGTCTAATTCCTTAATATATTATTCTTGCTTATTTTAACATACTTTCTTTTCTTTTTTCAATGTTGACATGTAGTTGAAAATCAAATTGTTATTTCTTTTAAATCATATTATAATAACTTTAGAAAGAAGGGTATCCATTGAAAAAAATATTACTTTTTAGACCTCTCATTTGTATGGGTGGAACAGAAAAAATGATGTGGAATTTACTTAATCAGCTTTCCTCTTATGATATCTATATTGGTTATACGGACGAAGGATCTGATCAAGAATTAATCAAGAAATTTTCTAAGAAAGCTACTGTTCTTTCTTTAAATGAACCCATTGATCTTGATTTTGATGTTGCGATAGCTTGTACTTGGAGATATCATCAATACCAACAATTTACCAAATTGAATTATCACAAATTATTTTTATGGGTACATAATCTAACTAAAATGGATCAATCCGTTTTAAACTTTCCAGAAGAATATCAAAAAATAGATACGATTATTTCTGTTAGTCAAACATTAACTCAGAAATTAATCAAATTATTTCCTAATGTGAAAGATAAAATCCTCACTATTTATAATTTGCTAGATCAAGAAACAATTTTAGAAAAAGCAAAGATTCCTATTTCTTTAGAATTGTCTCACGACTTAAATCTTGTTACTGTAGCTAGAGTATGTTGGACAAAAGGTTTTAGAAGAATGCTAAAACTGGCAAAGGAATTAAAAAAGGCCAATATTTCTTTTAAATGGTTTGTAGTTGGTGGAAACTATAATAAAGAGGAAGAAAATGAAATTAAAGAGGCATTTCAGGAATTTCAAAATGAATTTGTTTGGTTTGGCTTTTCAGATAATCCTCATTCTATTGTGGCACAATGTGATTATTCCGTTTTATTAAGTGATGAAGAAACTTGGGGATTAGCTTTAACAGAAGCTATGATTCTACATATTCCATGTATTTGTACTGATTTTGATGCAGCCTGTGAACAAATAGTAGATGGTGAAAATGGAATTATTTTAAAAAGAGATGCCATTTCTTATCAAGATAGAATTCCAGATATCATGAACCATAAAGAAAAGTATAAAATGGCTCTTTCAAATTTTACTTATAGTAATGAAAAAATTCTAAAAGAATGGGAGGAATTAATTCATGAGTAATGTTAAATTTTCAGTAATTATACCAAATTATAACAAAGAAGAATATATTGAAGAATGTCTTCAAAGTGTTCTAAACCAAACCTATCCAAATTATGAAATTATTATTGTAGATGATGGTTCTACTGACCGAAGTATGGAAATCATTCAAAAAATGGGATTGTCTTATTTTAGTAGTCATCAATTGCAAGCAGGAGGTGCTAGAAATCTTGCTTTAACAAAAGCTACAGGAGATTACATTGTCTTTTTAGATAGTGATGATTATTTGCATAGTAATGATGTGTTAGAAAAATTAGCCAATCAAATTACTGATGAAGATATTATCTTTTTGAATTTCACAACGGATCGATTTGGTGAATTTGTTTTTCAAGAAGAAAAAGAAGAAGATCTTTCTCTTAAACTAGAAACCACTAAAGTAGGATGTCCTACTAAGTGCTTTAAAAGAACAATTTTAGATGGAATCACTTTCCCAGAGAAGCAAAGATATGAAGATATTTGCTTTACTTTGAGAGCGTTATGCAGAGCTCAGAAAGTATCTTATTTTAAAGATTCCTTCTTTGTTTATCGAAAAAACAAAGACAGTAATACCACTAAAGAAGTAAGTGGCGAGGTCATGGTAGATATCATTCGAGAACTTATGAATATTTATAAGTTATGTTTAGAATATCCACAATATAAAATTCCTCTATTGAATCGAATAAAAAGTAGTAAATTACCTATTCGATTAGAAGTATTAAATGATTTGATAGAATTTAATATCAATAATTTTGACAAATATTCTTTTTAAGCCCTATGGGCTTTTTTTATGTTTTTTCTTGAAATTTTAGAACTTTTCTTGTATAATATGACCAAAAGAAAGGGGCCATGTGTATGAAAATTAGTGCTATTATACCAGCTTATAATGAAGAAAAGTTTATTGCAAAAGTCATCAAGATGGTAAAGAAAAGTAAATATGTAGATGAAATTATAGTAGTAGATAATAATTCTAGTGATAATACAAATCGTATTGCGAAAGAAAATGGTGCCAAAACAGTTTTTTGTAAAAAGCAAGGTAAAGGATATGCCATGGAAAAAGGAATTCGAACAGCAAAGGGTGATATTCTTATATTCTTAGACGGAGATATTTGTAATTATAAAGATGATTTTATCCATCTATTGTTACAACCCATTTTAAACGGGGAAGCTGATTTTGTAAAAACTACTTTCGAAAGACAAGGTGGAAGAGTAACAGAATTGGTAGCTAAGCCTCTTTTAGAATTAACTTTTCCTAAATTAGGTCATTTTTCTCAACCACTTAGTGGTATTATTGCTGGAAAAGCTGATATTTTCCACAAAATCAAGTTAGATAAAGACTATGGTGTAGATGTTGGTATCTTAATTGATGTTTATCAATTAAAAGAAAAAATGACAGAAGTGAATATTGGAAACATTAAGAATTATTCACAAGATTGGCATAGTTTAATTGGAATGTCTAAACAAGTTTCTAGGGCAATTTTAAAAAGAACAAATATAACCTTGAAAAAAGAAAGATGATTCATTATGAATCATCTTTTTTATATTCTTGGAATAATAACGCAGTTGTTTACTCTGTCTAGCGAATGACGATATTCTGGAAATTCTGATGCAAAAAATTGATATTGCTCTGATCCAATTGGAACGGCTATTGCTTTTTCTTCTTCCATTCTTTTTTTCGCAAAATCTTTCTTTTTTTGTTCTTCTTCTACGATATTAAATGGCAAGATTATATTTTCATTTAAATCATGAGAAAAATGATATTCTGAATTAAAAAATGAATATGCCTTACTAAAGCGATCAATACGATATGTATTTCTTTGAAATAAATTACAATTTGCAAATAAACGAAACTTTTTCATGTCTAAACCTCCCATTGCGCAATATATTATAGCACTTATTCTTTCAAAAGAAAATGTTTTTCTGCATAAAAAAAGAAAATTTCATTTTGAAATTTTCTTATTTCATCTTCTTGTTAATTTCTTTTGTATTTTTCCAAATACTAATCAAGATCATGATTCCTTCATATGCTACTCTAGTAACGATATTTCCCATTACTAATGTGATTAAGAATCCAACAAAGCTTTGTCCGATTAAAGCGAATGATGTTAAAGTGATGAATAAAGCTATGAAGATATAAGAAATCTTTGCAATAGCTTCAATAAACATAGATTGAAAATCTAAGAATTCCTTTAACCACTCCAAAAATTTGTTTGCTGGTTTCTTGTCGGCCTTTACAAACATAAAGTATACAAGGAACGCACCTACAAGAGCTAAAACCAAAGAAACAACAACCCAAACAGCATCTCCTGAAGTTCCTTGTGTTAACATACTTGACCACATATTTGAAGTTTCTGGATAACTAGTATACATCTAAAGCATCTCCTTTCGACATCATTGTAGCATATTTTTTTTCTTTTGAAAATATCCAAAGGAAGAAATTTATTCTTCTCCAAGTAATTGTTCTTGAATTTGTTTTGCAGCCTTTTTTCCAGCTTCCATTGCTAAGATGACAGTAGCAGCACCTGTTACGGCATCTCCTCCTGCGAAAACATTATCTAAAGAGGTCTTTGTCTCTTCTACTACGATTAGTCCTCTATCTGTTAATGCAATATTGCTTCCTTTTAATGCTTCATGGTTAGGACTAGTTCCAAGTGCCATGACAATCATATCACAAGGGACAAAGTGAAGAGAGTCTTGATCTTCAGAGACACTTCTTCTTCCATCTTCTCCTACTTCTCCTAACACCATATTAACTACTTCCATACCCGTTACATTATTTTTTTCATCAGTTAGAATTCTAACAGGATTTTTTAATAAATCAAAAACAATTCCTTCTTCTTTGGCATGTTCTACTTCTAGTTTACGTGCAGGAAGTTCTTCTTCTCCACGACGATACATGATATGTGCTTCGATTCCTAGTCTTTTTAGAGAACGAACGGCGTCCATAGCAACATTCCCACCACCAATGACATAGGCAATTTTTCCTTTTTTGATTGGTGTTTTTGCATCTTCTTGATATCCACTCATTAAGTTAATTCTAGTTAAAATTTCGTTGGCTGAGAATACTTGATTGGCATTTTCTCCTTCAATTCCCATAAATTTAGGAAGACCTGCTCCTGTTCCTACAAAGACAGCATCATATTCTTTTTGTAATTCATCCAATGTAATAGCATTTCCAACAGGAACATCGGTTAATATCTTTACTCCTAGAGATTTCAAACTATCTACTTCTTCTTTTACAATTCTCTTTGGAAGACGAAATTCTGGAATACCATAAATTAATACTCCACCAGCTTTTTGCAAGACTTCATAAATCGTCACTTCAAATCCTTTTTTGGCTAAATCGCCCGCACAAGTAAGTCCAGCTGGTCCACTTCCTACGATTGCAACTTTCTTACCATTTTTTTCTTTTTGTTCTGCCTGATTAAAGTGATTGATAATAGCTTGGTCAGCTACATATCTTTCAAGAGATCCAATTGAAATAGCATCTCCCTTTAATCCTTTTACACACATAGATTCACATTGCTTTTCTTGTGGACAAACTCTACCACAAACGGCCGGTAAAGATGAGGATCTACTAATTACTTCATAGGCTCCTTTAATATCATTTTCCTGAATTTTTTTAATGAATTCCGGAATGGCTATATTTACAGGACATCCCTTTACACATCGTGGATTGATACATTGTAGGCATCTTAGAGATTCTTCATGAGCCTCTTCATCATTATATCCCAACTCTACTTCTTCAAAGTTATGAATACGTACACTACTTTCCTGTAATCTTCCTTTTACTTTTGTATCACTCATTTTAATTTTCCCCCTCTTGTTTTTTCTTCTTATATAGCTCCCATTTTTGTTGCTCTTCTTCTTTATAAATAGACATTCTTTGTAGTGCTAGATTAAAATCTACTTTTGAACCGTCAAATTCTGGTCCATGAATACAAGCAAATTTCATTTTTCCATCTACTTTACAACGACAAGCTCCACACATTCCACTACCATCTACCATTAAAGGATTCATACTAACAATGACTTTTTCTACAGAATCTTTTACTAGTTCTGCTACATTTTTCATCATGATAACTGGTCCTATTGCTACTACAATATCATAATCCTTTAAGTACTTTGCTAGAACGTCCGTTACAAAACCCTTTTCTCCAAAACTACCATCATCGGTTACATAACGAATCTTATGAACAACTTTTTCTATCTTGTCACGAATTAATAATAAATTAGCATTTCTAGCTCCATATACAACATCAATATCAAATCCATGCTCTTTTAAGAACTTTACTTGTGGATAAATAGGAGCGATTCCTACTCCACCTGCTACATAGCAAATTCTTTTTCCTTTAAAAGCTTCGGGATTGGCACACATTTCATTTGGCATTCCTAAAGGTCCAGCTACACTAAATAATTCTTCTTTCATTTCTGTTAATTCTTCTGTAGAGGCACCAACTACTTGATAAATTAAATGTAGATACCCTTTGTCTTTGTCATAATCATAAATATTTAATGGAATCCTTTCACTATCTTCTTTAGACATCACAATGACAAATTGTCCTGGAATACATTTTTGAATAACTAAAGGAGCTTCTACAATTAGTTCATAGGAATTCTCACTAATCTTTTCGTTTTGTAAAATTTTATACACACTAATCACCTATCCTCACATTATTATTTTAAACAAAAAATAAAAAACTAGCAAGTATTCAAACAGTAAAAAAAGAAGCTTTTTAAACTAGTCAACTAAAAATAGACATTAAAAAAAAGAAGTTTTAAAACCCTGATTCAATTTTATTGAAATGCACCCACCAGAGTAGACATCAATAAAAAACCCGTTTAAAAAAATGTGATAGAATACACTTCCGAAAGGAGGTGTTTTTCTTATGGCTTCAAAGGGGCAAAAATTTGTTAAATACACTGATGAATTTGTTAATGAAATTGTCGAACAAATGAAGCGTGGTGAAACTGCATATCATCTTGCAAAAATTAATAATATTCCACTATATACTATAAA
>JAFRIU010000038.1 GCA_017432645.1 Bacilli bacterium | reverse complement strand
TTTTATCATCCTTCCCATGGTAAGGGAAAAATAGAAGAAGAAGTGTTTCCTATTAGAGAAGGAGATGTGATCCATGGATTTCAGTATGTTTTATCTATTGAAAAAGAAGTAAATGATTCTAGATTGACTCTTTCTACTCATATTTTAGATAGTATTTTGCATTATAAAAGTTTGGAAGATATTGATGAGGTTTGTGTTTATCTAAAAATTATGAATGCTTCTCCTTATACTTATCTATTACAAAGAATCTATTTATTGGATTCTAGTAATCAGCTTTTTCTTCAAAATATTTCTTATGATAAAGATAAAAAATGCTATTTATTAACGAAAAGTTTTTTTGAATCTTATCAGTCTTCTTATAAAATTCAAATTGAATTAGCAAAAGAATGAAATATTTTTGAAAATTACTTTTTAATTTTAAAAAAATAAGGTATACTGTAAGGAGAATAGAGGAGTGTGTGCAGTATGATCATACGTAAACCATATGCTTTTTTAATTAAGAATTATCGAAAAATTCATATTTTCTTGCTTGTTCTTAGTTTGTTTGTTGCTTATAAATTAATAGATGTAAGCTCTTATGTTAATGAGTTTATGCGCTTTGGTAGTTATGATATGTTTACGAATCCAATTACTAAGCACATTGATATTTGGCTTAATTTATCTTTATTTTTCCTTATGGTTGGAAGTGCAGCTTTACTATTCTTACTTTATTATAAAAAGAAACCTTGGAAGATTTATTTAATCCCTGTTGTTGAATATTTTGTTTTATTCTTAGTTTTAATCATGATTAAGGGATTTTTTGATGGTTATACTAGTTCTGTACAGACAACAGATTTGCGTTTGTCTAGGGACTTGTTATTTATTTTCCTTGTTCTTCAATTGGCTTCTATCGCTATTTATGCTATGCGAGCAATTGGTTGGGATATTCGTAAGTTTCAATTTGATACGGATCAAGAATTCTTAGAATTAAGTGAAAAAGATAGAGAAGAAGTAGAAGTTGGACTTAGTTTTGATAAATACTCCATTATTCGCGGATGCAAGAAAATGTTTCGTCATTTGCAATACTTTTATGGAGAACATAAAGGCTTTTGTCGAATTGCTTTTGGAATCGTTCTTGCTTTCTTTATATTGCGAATAGGGCTTTTCTTCTTTGTAACGAACCGTACTTATTCACAAGGTGATGTTTATTCTGTCGAGGGATATTCTTTCCGAATTAATTCTGCTTATTTTACTGATAAGGATTACCGTGGAAACGTTATTACAAAAAAGAGTAATTTCGTTGTGGTTTCTTTAACTATTACGAATCATTCTAGTACGAGGACTATTTATTTAGAAAATTTCCATTTAAAGAATGGAATATCTGATTATGTAACTACTAATAAAATTTATGCAAAAGAGTTTCAAGATTTAGGAGATGCTTCTGAATCTAAAACTAAACTAAAAAAAGGTGCTTCCTTAGATTGTATTATTATTTATAAAGTAGACAGTAAGTTATCTAAGAATAATTTTACTTTGTATTATCAGGAGAAAGATGGAATTCTACGAAAAATTAAGTTAAAAGTAAAAGATCTTAGTAAGATTCAAAATCCTGTTACTTTATCGTTAGGAGAAGAATTGAATCTTCACTTTAAAGAAAAAGAAGAAATTATACGTTTGGATTATGTTATTTTGAAAGAAAATATTTCCTATACTATTCGTCGCTGTACTAGTAGTGGCTGCTCTTTTATAGAAAGGGAGTTTTCTGTAGATCCTCTAGCTAATGATCGAATCTTACAATTGGATTTTAGCTCTGATAATTATGAGGCAAAAGATATATTGGACTTTTTGAAAAACTATGCTAAAATTGTTTATATAGATGAAGATGATGAAGAGTATATGTTGGATGCAAAAAGTCCAGTATATGATATTTATTATGGTAAGACTGTTTTCTTAACAGTTCCTCTTGATGTTTTAAATGCTAAGAAAGTTTCTTTAGATTTAATTTTAAGGAATCGACATTATGTTTACGATTTAGGAGAGATTTATGAATAGAATAGGGAAAAAGTGGAAAATCTTATTATTTATTGTACTCATATTTGTGTTTTTATGGCTTGTTGTTATTCATCCACTTAGAGTTCTTCACCATAATGAGAAAATTTTGGAAGAAGCAGCAAGAAGATATTTTGAGTTAAATCCTGGACAGTTGCCTACAGGAGAGAGAGTCAAGACACTTTCTTTATTAGATCTTTATCATCAATCTTATTTAAAAACAGATTTGTATATTCCTTATACTCATAAAACTTGTTCTGTAAATAACAGTTGGGTTAAGGTTAGAAAAGAAGAAAATGAGTATCAATACTATACTTATTTGAAATGTGGAATTCTTTCTTCTTTTACGGATCATAAAGGTCCAGAGATTAAATTAAATGGTAAGAAACAGATTCAAGTGAATATGAATGAGGATTTTGTAGATCCTGGAGTAAAAAGTGTTGTGGATCGTTCGGATGGAACGATGGATGTTTCTCGCGTTTCCATTAGTAGTAATGTAGATACTTCTAAAGTTGGAATTTATTCTGTTACTTATACAGCTCTTGATCAATGGAATAATAAAAGTGTAGTGAGAAGAGAAGTACAGGTTATTCAACCATTATCTAATACGGTGAAGTTCCTTTTAGGTGGGGATACTCATTTTACTGGAGAACCAAAAAATAATTACATACGTCTTTCTGGTATGTTATTCCGTATTTATGGAATTGATCCAAATGATCATATTGTTATAGTTGCTGATGAAGATGTTAGTAATGTCAACTATACGAAATTAGAACAGTGGTTAAAGTATTATTATAATCATTTGAACGATACCACGAAAAAGATGATTGTAGAGAAAACATATTGTAATGATTCTCTAACGGAAGATCAGTTAGATTCTACTACTTGTACATCTTATAGTAAGAAAATCAAAATTACCGTTCCTTCTATTGTGGATATTAATAATGCTCAAGAGGAAAATGATAATTTTATGAAGCCTTATACTTTGTCATGGACTTCTAATCGTAAAAATAAATCTAATGCGTATGTTATTAGAAAAGCTTTCTACGGAAAGAATTTTGGAAAGAGTTATGTAGCTTATGGAGTAAACGATAACTATGGAGTAAGACCAATGTTTACAATTAAGGGAGATAGCTTGATTGTAGGTGGAGATGGAACTATAGAAAATCCTTATGTTTTTGGAGATTTGAGACAAGCTAAGGCTGGAAGTTTAGTTAATGAAAGATTAACAGGAGAATACATTTCTATTGATGGTGAGCTTTATCGAATCGTTGAGACGGAAAAGGATGGTACAACAAGAATTATTTCTGATTTTACCGTTGCTTCTTATGGTGGCAATGTTGAGTGCTCTGCTAGTGCCGATAAAGAAGTTATTACTTATAATCCAAAAGATCCAGGAAGTGTTGCTTATTTCATCAATAATCAAGTTCCTGCTTATGTAAATACTAAGTATTTTGTAAATCACGAAATTAAAGTTCCTGTTTACAAAAAGAAAATTGTATATGGCGAAGAAGTAGAAATTAAAAAGTATACTGTTAAATTGAGTGCTCCTAATATGTATGAGATGTTTGCTGCACAACCAAGAAGAGAATCTACTAGTTTATCGTATTGGTTAGTCAATTCATCCAAGGCAAAGAGGATTACGGGATTGATTTATACGATGGGAGTTCCTATTAATGAAGAGATTCCTGCTTTTGAAAAAGCAAATATTAGAATAGTTGCTTACTTAGGTAAGAAAACTACTATCGTAAATGGTAAGGGAACGTATGAGTCTCCTTATAAGATAAAATAGGAAGTGTGGTTATGAAGAAAAAGAAGAAAATTGAACGAAGTAAAGTTATAGGTTTATTTATTATTAGTGCTTTATTTCTAATTGTAGTAATTGTGTATGGCGTAAATAAGTTATTCTCAAGGGAGTATTACGAGATTGTTCCAAAAGCTCAAGATGCAGTGGGAATGGTAAAGGGATATGAAGTAGTTTATGAGAAAAAAGGTTGGCTTCAAGTTCAGGGTACTTCTATTAGTCTTCCGGTTCTTTACCAGGCAGAGAAGAATTATCCTGTAGAACTTCAAGGCTATTCTTGGCTTACTGATTATTCGCCTGGATTTCATAATCATTTTGAAATCATGGGACATAATATTTTCAATCTATCTTCTAGTCCAGAGATAGAGTCTAATGATTTCTTACGATTTGAACAGTTGATGGCTTTTGTTTATTATGATTTTGCTAAAGAAAATAAATATATTCAATTGTCTTATGAAGGAAAAGAGTATCTTTATAAAATCTTTATGGTTGGATTTATTCCAACAGCTGATACGATTCTTCTTCCACCGGGATTGGATTATACCGAAGAAGACATGCAAGAGTATATAAGTAGAGTAAAATCTTATAGTATTTATGATTATCGTGTTGATGTTTCTAAAAATGATAAGATTCTTTCTTTAGGAACTTGTACAAGATTCTATGGAAATAATAATGACTGGGAGTTCTTCGTAGTTGGACGATTGGTAAGAAATGGTGAGAGAGTTGATAATTATTCAGTTTCCAAGAATGATCAGTATGTAAAAGTCGAAGAAAAATTGAAAGGTAGTGAAGAAAATGAAGAAATGTAGTAAAAGAATAATAGGGTTGAGTTTCTTTGTAACACTTTTAGTGTTATGTATGATTTCTCCTTTTTCTGTAAGAGCAGAATCATCACAATGTGATAATACAAAAGATCATTTGGTAAATGCTTATGGAATTACCGTTGCTCCAGAAGAGAGTAAGTTTAATATCTCTATGAAGATTGATTCTCAGTATTTAACTTCTATACCAGGATTGAGACAGAATAAAACAACCTTTAAAGTTTCTAGAATTTTAATTACGAAACTTTTAGATAAGTCTGTTCGATATTCTGAATATGTGGAAAATACTGATAAATTAGCACAAGATTTAATTGCTGATTATGCAACTGAAGCTGATTTACAATCTGCCTTTGGTTTGGGTAGTAAGATATTGGCTGATGGTGGAAGTATTTCTTTTACGAATTATCAAACCGGTGATGTTCAATACTATGTTGTGTTGGAGTCTACTGGATTTGATCCCATTTTACAAAGAAATTGTGGTGTAGATGCTGTTTCTACAGTTGTGTTATCTTTTGAGTCTTATGCTAGATTTGTTCCTGAAGATCCTGAGATAATTGTTGTTGATCCACCAACTAGAAAAACAGGAAAGATTGAGTGTAGTGGATATGCTACTCGTTATTCACAGGGTTCATTTGAATATAATTATTGTCGAGATTGGGATCTTGCTGAGCGCAAGTCCGATACTAGAAGATTTACTTTTGGTAAAGGAGAAACCTATTACCAAAGATATGGGGAAAATGCGGCTGAAGCTTTTTCTTGTAATGCGTGGGCAGCTCTTGAATATATAAAGGCAAATGGACTACCACAAAGTGATGAAGATTACTATACAGAAGTCAATCGAAAGTATATGATTGGTGTTAGTTCTTATACGGATAAACTAGATTCTCTACGTTATGCTTATAATACTGGAGGTCAGAATTCTAGTGGTGTTGGTAACAGAGTCATTTATGAAGATATCTATTGTAAAAGAACTTGTACAGAAATTGTAACAGTTGAGTATGGTCTTCCGGTTGCTTCTAAAGCAGGAATGTGTTTTGAGTATAAAGTGAAGGTAACAAGCCGTGTTAATTGTGATGCGGAAGTACAAAACATACCAAAACCTCCAAGCCCTTGTGAACCTTATCCATTCTGTAGAAGTTTAACTTCTAGTTGGACGAATGATGATGCTGGTCCAAGTGTTGAATTTGATTCCTGCATTGCATCTTGTGATGGAGGAAAATATACCAGCAACTGTTCTAGAAAATGTTACAATGAAGTTTATGGTGTTAATACGGCTTTAGAAAAAGATCGTATGCCAAATTTCTCTGAAGTTGTAGAAAAATTAAATGTTTATCGTAATGCTGGATGTGATTTTCAAGGTAAGTACTATGCACATGGTTCTTATGTTTATTGGACACCTGCAAGCTGTCTTGCAAGATATTATAGTCATAGTGGACGTGCTAATGCTTGTGTAAAAACAGAAGGTGGCGGTGGATTTAGTGCAGAGTGTGATTGTCAAATGGTATGTCAGTGGCAAGGATGTTCTGATGCTTATTATCTAAATCCAGGTGAAAAAGAGAATGATGCAACAAAGAATCAAAAGATATATGAACGTGCTCTTGAAGAATGTGAAAAAGAAGTAGAATGTATGACTACGACTGCTGAGTTTACGATATCTGTGGATTATACTTATCGTGATAAAGATAAAGGTGTAACTACTACAACGATTAACTTCCCTTATACGGATAATAGTTCTGGAAGTTTTGATAGTATTCATTATGAAAATGGTCAATTCGCTTGTACGAAGGATCAAGCAAATTCAACGATAATATCTTCTATGGGTTGCTATGCATGTGGTCAGATTTCTAATCAAGGTGAATATCAAACAGAATGGGGCTTCCCAGGAACATGGATTAATAAGAAGACAGGAGTTTTATCTTATAAGCCAATTGTTGGTTCACAAGAAGAGAATTGGACAAAACGTAAGAAATTCTGTTTACCATTTGATGCTGAAAATGTAAATCAAAAGTGGTGGAATTCTTATTTTGAAATTGTTGATGTTTCAGGAAATTATTCTTATCAAGATAGCAACTATGTTAATAATATTGAAGGTTGTGGAGGTTTGACGGAATGTCAGACAACATCAACGTTTACTCAAACGGATAGTGTTCGTGAGAATATCCATGCAAGAGCTAGAAAGTTTGGTTACTTTGGATGGAATATTGATATTAATTGTTTCTATGCATTAAATGACAGTTTCCCAAGTTATGAAACTTATACGTGTGATTCTTCTGAAAGTTGTGATGGGCCATATGTTATTCGTTCTGTTGATTTGAAGAAGATGTTCCCATCTAATAAAGCAGATGAGAATGCAAGTAGAAGTCCTGGATATAACTGGAGTTCTTATGCTAAGATTCCAAATGAGAAAGGTACTAATTATTCAACGGTTGATTTCTCTGCTGATCCATATGAATATGCTCTATGGCTTCAACAGAATAATTACACTATCTATTCTGATGAGAATCTAGATTATTATGTAAAACTAGATAAAGCAATGCTTAAGAAATTAAAATCTTCTGATAGAGATTACACGAAGTTTGATGGAAAAGTAGAAGTTGATCAAAATAATGTTGTTATGAATTATCAAAGTCCATTATTCAGAGGTGGAGATGCCTTGTTATCTACTAGTGTTTATCCAAATATTGCTGTTCTAAGATGTAACAATATTGATAAACATACTAAGGCTTCTAATTATGATGCACAATGCTTTGTTGTACAGTCAACAGATTTAAAGGAGAGTGGTACGAATGAATAAAGGAATATTAACAGTCGGAATCATTCTACTTAGTGTGATTGCTTTACTAATGATTAATTTACTAACCAATTATTCAACAGGTAGCGAATTAGACTACTACTTAGTAAAAGAAACAGCAGATGCTGCGATGGAAGACTCTATTGATTTGGTATATTTAAGAACATGTGGATTATATCGAATCGATAAAGAAAAATTTGTAGAAAACTTCATTTATCGTTTTGCAAATGGAGTAGATGCTACTAGGGATTACGAACTTCGTTTTTATGACATCAACGAAGTTCCCCCTAAAGTCAGCATTCAAGTAGATTCCTTAACTGTATTAGGAATTAAAGCCAATGGTGAGGATAAAGCACAAGGAGGAAATATCACAACCAGTTATGATGCGATATTGGAGACAAATTATTATAGTAATCTAGCAGTAGAATATGGTTTAATGACCAATAATAGTATGACTGCTGATCAATGTAGAGCTTTAAT
>JAFRIU010000037.1 GCA_017432645.1 Bacilli bacterium | reverse complement strand
GATAAATACGACATTCTATGTTAAACTAAAAGTACAGTAGGGAGATTTAATATGGCTAATGAAAAGAATATGACTGATGTAAGTTCAGAAAATAGACAATTATCATGCTTATTAATACAAGCACAAGATACAGATAAGTTTATTAGTAATGAATTAACGGAAGTACAAAATAATATAGATTCTTGCATAAATAATTTAGGAAATGACGTTTTTTCAGGTCCTATAGCAGAAGTGTCAAGAAAAGGTTTAAGTGATTATTATGGAGCCATTGGTAATCCGATAAAAGTTAATTTTAGTAATGTTAGTACAGAACTTAAGAATGCATACGAAACACTTGTAGAAAGCGATTTATCTACTAAAGGAGAATTTAAATTTATTTATGATGATAAAAAAGGCTTTTCTTTTGCAACTACAACTGGATTGGTAGGAAATTCAACGCAAGAAAAATTATTTAATTTCCTACTATCTAAAGGATATAACAAAGCTGCAGCATGTGGAATACTCGCAAACATTTCAGCAGAATCACAGTTCAATTATAATGCGATAGGAGCTGGAGGAACATCTTACGGCTTGTGCCAATGGCATAATAGTAGATGGGCAAATTTAAAAAACTATTGTGCAAGAAACAATTTAGATTGGAGATCCTTAGAAGGGCAGGCAGAATATTTAGTTTACGAATTAGAAACTAGTTATTCTGGTGTAAATTCATATATAAAAAATGTTCCTAATACGTCACAAGGAGCATATGATGCTGCATATATATGGACAACTGATTTTGAAGTTTGTCAAGATAAAGAATATTGGGGTGGCGTTAGAGGACAAAATGCTAGCTCATATTATTGGAAGAACTTTGGATTAACTCAAAATAGCTAATAATTACTAATTAAAGAGGTGAAATATAAATATGACTGATGCAAATTCAGAAAACAAACAATTATCATGCTTATTAATACAAGCTCAAGAAACAGATAGTTTTATCAGTAATGAATTAACGCAGGTAGAAAATAATATAGATTCTTGTATCAATAGTTTAGGAAATAATGTTTTTTCAGGCCCTATAGCGGAAGTGGCAAGAAAAGGTTTAAATAATTACTACGAAGCCATTGGTAATCCAATAAAAGTTAATTTTGGCAATGTTAGTACAGAACTTAAAAATGCGTATGAGACACTAGTAGAAAGTGATCTATCTACTAAAGAAGAGTTTGAGTTTATTTATGATGAACAAAATGGATTTAGTTTTAAATCAAGTGTAAGTTTTGGTGAAGTCGTTTGGAAAGACCAAAAAACAGGAGCATATGTCTGCAAGCATTCAGCAACAGGAGAGTACTTGTATGTACACGAGGTTAATGGTAAACAAGTTTGTGCGCCAGTGGCACTAAATAAAGTTACTGGATATAGCGGAGCATCTAATTATGAGCTTAGTTTAGCATCTTATGGTGGGACACATCTTGGTGTCGATATTGTTGCAGCAAGAGGAACACCTATTTATGCAACATATGATGGAGTTATCGATTATGCTGGAACAGATAATGCAATTGGTATAACACAGAATAGTGCAGGTTTTGGCAATATGGTAACCCTTAATGTAGATAGTAGTTATAATAATGGCATTAATCAGGAGATTTTTGCCCATTTAGACTCATATGTTGTTAAATCGGGACAAACCGTTAAAGCAGGAGACATAATCGGATATATGGGTTCATCTGGAAATACTCCTGGTGGAGTTCATCTCCATTATCAATCAGTAAGAGGTCAAGTTACAAATGGTAATAATCGTCCTCCATATTCTGGTGTTGTTGTTCCAACTAGCAGAACGCTTAATCTTGGTATTTATAGTCAAAGGTGGAGTCTTTAATACCAATATAATGATATAGCTATAAATAAAAAATACTACTTGTGTAGTATTTTTTTTATGCTATGATAAGCTTTAAAAGCTAAATTATAGACTGTATACCAGAATTTAGAGATTACTAGGTCATATTCCCCAATTAGCTCCACAACGTGTCCTCCAAAGCTCTTTTTAAATAGATAAAGACCATATAAAGGATTTTCTCTTCGAAAGTCTCCTGTAATACCGTAAAAGTTATATCTTTTGTAATGATGATCAATTGCATATTTTACTCCAGCATAATGAACAGTATAAGCAGACTGGAATTGCAACAAATGGTCATCCGTTCCTCCAAATAGAGATAATACTTCATTTCCGTAAATTAGGAACAAAATGGTACCTAGTGTTTTCTTGTCTCCATATTCCTTCTGATATTCTTTAATCTTTTCAATTTGTTTTTCTAGTCTTTCAATGCTTTCTTCATCTTGTTTATTACTAGTCTCATATTTTTTCTCATTCATTTTTAAGATATTATTATCATGCTTATGAATTCGATCCTTTAGTTCTTCTTTTGTTTTTTCAAGTTCATCTCTTGTATTTTTCTCAAATTCCAAGAAATCAATTTCTGCAACCAATATCTTTAAAATACCAGATGGATACAAATTATCCCACATAGCTTCATAATAGGAGAGAGGTCGATCAATAAAGTCTCGTCTTTCTCCTGTATGTTCCATAATACTTTTAAATAAAGGAAGTTCTTCTCTTGTGATTTCTCTAGTATGAATACTAGATTTTTCATTTTTTCTTAAGATTTGTCTAGTTTTAGACTCCATATCTTTTTGTACTTCTTCTTCATTTCTACCATCAATTTCAATTACATGCATCCATCTTGGTTGTAGAGTATCTTGCATCGTATTAAATCCAAAGAAATGATATCCTAACTCTTTTAGATAATCGACCGTCTTCTTATGTTCATATCCGTCTTCCACAATCTTTCCATCATTGTCTCTTTCTTGATATTCTACATAAGGATCAATCTTCACAAAGATACCTTTTTCTTTCTTTACATAATCTTTTAATTGAACCGTAAAATCTTTTAATAATTCATAATTTTCATAATCAATTAAGAACCCTCTTGGAGAATAAAACATCTTCTTATGAATAAAAGGAATCTCTTTAGAAAGAAGTAGGGCACCAGCCACTATTTTCTTTCCATCTTGTAATCCAACATAGTGAGCATTCCAACCATTCTTCTTCTTGAGATTTGCCCATTCTTCTGTTTGATGAAAAGTAATCTGTGGATGAGAATCTGCAAAATTCTTAAACTCTTTAGGACTGAGACTTGTTAACTTCATTTTGAATCTCCTCTTTACTTTTATTTCGAATCATCTTTCGATAAAACGGTACGAGTTTCGTGAAGAGAAAATAAGAAATAGGTCGAATGACATAATCCCATTCTCCAACAAATTCTACGTAATCTCCACCAAATTTCTTTTTAAATTCATGTAATCCTAAGCGAGGATTATCACTAGATAAATCTCCTATCGTACCAAATTGATCATAGATTTTAATTCCTTTATCTTTACAATACTTAATATGTTCGTAATAAGTATGATAATTCGTATAAGTTTCTGTTAGAATATTATGATTTCCTGCATATAAAACCCAAGCCTTATCTCCATACTCAATAATCATATGAGCACTCAAAGTAATTTCAGGACCATATTCTTTTTTATACTCTTTATACTTTTCTATTTCATTTATAATATTTTCCTTTTGCTTGGTTAATTCATTTAATTTAGTCTTAGTACTCTTACTTAAATTATCAATTGGTAAGATAGAAATTTGATCATTAATCGACTTTAAGGAATTCTCTAAAGATTTCATTGTTTTTTGAAAGCATACTTTTCCTAAGAAAAGGGTTGCTTTACTATTTTCATTACCATTAAAGACTTCATATAAAGTTTCATAATAATCTTCATCATAAGAAACAAAGTCTTTTCTAGCTTCCGTTAGCATCATTAAATGATAGAATTCCGGAATATCTTTTTGACTTCCAATCACTACTTCAGTATCTAATTTCATACTCTTCGCAATTCTTTGCTTCGTTGTCTTAGAAAAATGATCTTCTATTTCTTCCATAGATTTCTCTAAATCAATACGAAAAGTATATCTAGGTTGCATAGTCTCAAAATTCTTAGTAAATCCTAAATGTTTAAACTTACAATCTTTTAATGTTTCAAATATTTCTTCATAATCAGGATTTTTATTTTCTATATTTTCATAATTAAATGATGTTTTAATAATATCAGGATCTATTTTTACGAAAACAGCATTTTTTTCTTTTGCAAATTGTATTACTTTTTTAGTCATCGTATGGACTAATTCTTTTTTCTTATAATCAATAACAAATCCTCTAGGAGCATAGAAATAACAAAGATTAAGTGGCAATTTCTTTTGTAAAAGTAAAGTGGCCGCAACCATTTCATTTTGTTCATTCACAAGTCCCAAATAATAAGGAATTAAATTCTTCTTTGCTTTAGCAAATTCTCCCCAAGAAAGAGATTGTAAGAAATGAGATTTTGTACGATGATGGACTATAAAGGAATCAAATTGTTCTTTTTCTACTAAGGTTAATCTTAACATGATATCCTCACTTTCTCTTTTTCTAGTGTATCAAATTTTAAAAGAAAAGTCATTAAACTATAGTAAATATACGAAAAAAAGTGGAACTCTTTTTCTTAAAAAGAATTCCACTAAGAGAAGTACTTAAATCATATGATAAGTATCTTCTTTTTTTAGATAATTATCTTCCTTTTTATCTTCCAATGAATGAATTCTGTTTTCTAGTTCATAAACTTTTTTCTTTAATTCCCGAAGTTCACAAAAAAGGTCATAAGAATGATTCATAGGATCAGGAGAAAAAGGAATAGGAAAGGGGTTCATTCTGATCATCTTTCTTTCATTTTAGTTTATGCAAAAAGAAAAATATTGTGATAAAATAAGGACTAGGTGATATTATGCGACTTAGAAATGTCAAAAATAAAGAAGAGATTCTTTCTAATTCCAACACTTTAGTCACAGACCCATTTTCTTATAAGGGAAGATGGCATTCCTTTTTTCAAAATAATCATCCAATTTTCATAGAAATTGGAATGGGAAAAGGAAAATTCATCACAGAAAATGCAAAAATGTATCCAAATATTAATTTTATTGGAATAGAGAAATATGACAGTGTAATCGTACGAGCAGTAGAAAAAATAGAAGAGGTTCTACCTAATCTAGTTTTTATTCGTATGGATGCTTCTTCTATTCAAGAAGTGTTTGATCACGAAATTTCAAAAATCTATTTAAACTTTTCTGATCCTTGGCCAAAAAAAAGACATGCCCTAAGAAGACTTTCTAGTCCTCTTTTCTTAGAAAAATATGAAACTCTTTTTCAAGACCAAAAAGAAATAGAAATGAGAACAGATGATAAAGATTTATATGAGTATTCTCTAGTATCATTTAAAGAAGCAGGATATACGTTAAAAGAGATATCCTTAAATCTTCATCAAGAAAATCCTCCACTAGTCACAACAGAATATGAAGATAAATTTTCAGAACGAGGGAACCCCATTTACTATGTACTTTGTCAAAAGAAAGACTAAGAAACTGTCAAATATGAATTTTTTTTTAACATTTACAAAAAAGATGTTATAATAGTAATAGAGTAGGTGTAATATGAAGAAGAAGATATTTTTACTCTCTCTTTTCTTGCTTTGTGTAACAGGTTGTAGCATTGTAAAATTAGACTCCAAAGATTTTTCAAAAAATATAGATACTCTAATGTCTAAAAAAGTAAAATTATACAATGTTTATTATGAAGGATATAAGTATTATCTACCAAAAGGAATTGTCTTTCTAAAGAAAGAAGATTATAATGCTGTATTAAGAGATGCTCATAATAATGATTACTACTTATATGTAGATGCAATCAGCTATTATCATAAGGCAGAAATAGATTATAAAAAAAATAAGGATTCCTATTATTCAGAGAAACTAAAATATGGGAAAAAAGAAGGATATATTCAAATTGATAAGATAGAAGGTAAATACTATGTTCAATTTGTTTTCTATTATGCAAAAATGGAAGCATATGTAGAAGAAGAACAATTACCGGATGTTATCATGAATATGTGTTCTATCCTTAGGACAATGAAATTTAATGATGTAGTACTAGAAAGTTTAATTGGAGAAAACATCTTGGATTACAAAGAAGAAGATTATACTCTATTTAAGGATAGTACTCCAAAAGAAAATTTCTTGGATGTTGTGAAAAAAGAAGAAACCGATCAATACAAAAAAGATTTAGAAGATGAAAAAATTGATTTAGAGGATTAATGAAAAGAGGTGACTCTATGGGATTTTTGGATAAAATAAAAAATGCCCTTTTTGAAGTAGAGTATGTAGAAGTAGAGGAAGAAAAGAAGGCAGATACCCTTCCTGAAGAAGAGAAAAAACCAATTGCTAAAAAAGTGGTATTACCTGAGAAAAAGGAAGAGAAGATTGAACAGTTACAAGAAGAAGAGTTAAAAGATGAAGACTTTGAAATTCGCCCTAAAAATGAGGAAATAAAGGAAAAAGAAGAATTCAAATTAATGGACGAAGAAGATTTCAGAGTAGAAGAAGATGTGGAAGTAGAAAAACCAAAATTCGAAGAAACATTAGAAACCTATCCTACTTATTCAGAGAACTCTTCAAAAGAAACCAATACCAGTTGGAATGCCAAGCAAAGTAAATTATATGGAATAGATAAATCTTATGAAATAGAAATGCATCCATATGGTACAGAAAGCAAGGAAGAGAAAACATTCTTTAGACCAAGTCCAATTATTTCTCCTATCTATGGAATATTAGATAAGAATTATAAAAAGGAAGATGTCAAAGAGCGTAAGGAAATCTCAAGTAGTTATGCCTCATCTCATACAACCGTCGATGAAGTTCGAAGAAAAGCCTATGGAGAGACCAAAGAAGAAGAAAAAAAGGTAGAGCCTCCTGCAAAATTTGATGTAGAGGAAGAAGAAAGCTTATTAGTCGATTTAAGTGATCGTTCTAAGCCAGAAGTAAAAGAATTAACCATGGGAGATGCAATTGAATATTTCCAAGATTTAGGGTTAGAATATAATGTAGATTATGTGGACGTAAGTAAAGAAAAACAAACTCCACAGAAAG
>JAFRIU010000036.1 GCA_017432645.1 Bacilli bacterium | reverse complement strand
ATTCCCAGGAGCTTGTGCTGGTTGTGGAGAAACACCATACTTAAAACTTTTAACACAATTATTTGGTGAAAGAATGATTGTTGCGAATGCAACAGGATGTTCTTCTATCTATGGAGCCAGTACTCCATCTATGCCATATCATATTCCATGGGCAAACTCTTTATTTGAAGATAATGCAGAATTTGGATTTGGTATGAGAATTGCCGATCAAGCCTTAAAAAATCAAATCAAGACACTAATTCAAAAAGATTTAAACAAAGTAAAAAAGAGTGAATTAGATATTTATAAAGCATACTTGGAAAATGTAACAGAAGAAACCGCTAATAATTTATTGAGTGTTTTAGAAGATACCAAAATAGAAGGTCTATTAAAACTAAAGGATTTCATCGCACCAAAATCAGTTTGGATGATTGGTGGAGATGGTTGGGCATATGATATTGGATACAATGGAATCGACCATGTCCTAGCTAACAAAGAAAATGTAAATATCTTAGTTCTAGATACAGAAGTTTATTCCAATACAGGTGGTCAAGCATCCAAATCAACACGTTCCGGAGCGGTGGCAAAATTTGCTGCGAGTGGAAAAGAAACCGCCAAGAAAAATTTAGCCAAGATGGCAATGTCTTATCCACATGTTTATGTAGGGGCAATCTCTTTAGGAGCCAACCCAATGCAAGCAATTAAAGTATTAAAAGAAGCAGAAGCCTATAATGGGCCAAGTATCATTATTGCTTATGCTCCATGTATTGCACAAGGCATCATCAAAGGAATGAAGAATTCAATTCAAGAAGAAAAAGAGGCAACCGCTTCTGGTTACTTCCCAATCTTCCATTTCAATCCAGAAAATCAAGAATTCAAACTAGATAGTACCGCAGACTTTACGAAATATGAAGAGTTTACTCAAGGAGAAGATCGTTATCGTTCCCTAAGTAAATTAAATAAAGAAGCAGATAAACTTCTAGAACGTAATAAAGAACAGGCTATCACAACATATTCTTACTATGAATCCTTGCAAAATAAAGAAAAGGAATAAAAAGAAAGATAGAAAATCTTTCTTTTTTCCCTTTTTTATGGTATAATACGTTTACTTTGAGAGGGGGACTATCATGGACGACTACGATTACGAAGAAGAATATGAAGAAGAAAGTACTGAAAACAAATCCGGTATTATTCCAATATTAGATTTAATTGCTACTTGGTTTATTCGAATCGGTTTAGGAATTGGCGTAATATTATTACTATACTTTATGTTTTCAGGAAAATTCCTAGAAGCAATTTTATATATCATTGGTCTAGTTTTTTGCTATTTCTTTGGATATTTTTTCATGTTCTGTTTGGATACTTTTCTATCAAAGAATTAAATAAGGAGAATTTATGACATTAGATAAAATAATAGAAGAATTTACAGAAGAATATACAGAAAGAGCACCTCACGCAACAAAAGAAGAAGTAAAAGAGGTTCTAAAACAAGCAGAATCCATTCTAAAATCAAATAAGGATAAGACACCAGAGGAAATCATCAATATTATGATAGAGGAATGTGTAGAAGATTTAAATGCTATTTTAGAATCCACAAGAACACCAGGTATTTTATCAGAACTAAAAGTAGATAATATTGATATCTGTCTCCTAGGAGGAAAGAGTAATAAAGACTCTTTAACAAAAGAAGCTCTTTTTGATATAGCCTCTATCACAAAATTATATACAGAAGTACTTGCTTATAAATTAATTAATGAAAAGGCTTTTTCTCTAAAAAGTAAAATAGAAGAACTAGATCCTAGATTTTCTAAAGTAGGAAACAATCTAACAGTAGAAGATATATTAAGATTCCTAGTTAGTTTTCGAACCAATGGAAGAATAGAAGATGCTAGTACAAAAGAAGAAGCAGAAGAAAGATTATTTACCATTGAAGTCGTACAAATTGGACAAAAATATGACTACAATGATATGGGACTTATGATTATGAAAGAAGTCATGGAAAAAGTAACTAATAAGTCTTTCCAAGAATTGTTAGAAGAATATATTCTAAGACCTTATGGATTAAAAAATACATATCTAGAAGTTCCAGAAGATAAAATACATTTAGTAGCGGGAACTCCAAATCAAAATGGTAGTGTAAATGATTTAAAAGCCAATGTTTTAGGAGGCTATTCCGGACACGCAGGAATTAGAGCGACCAGTCAAGATTTATTAGATTTTACCTCACATGTAATGGAAGATGAAAAAATAAACCAAGGATTATTCATACCAAATGAATATATGAATAATCGTTCCAACAAAATGGGAAATGCCTACGTCAATCCAAAGTTCTTTAAAAAAGCAGACGGAGAAATCATCAGTGGAAAGAATCGTTCATACTTTGGAAGTCTTGCACCGATAGATAGCCTTGCATCTCAAGGAAGTACTAGAGTCATTGCAAGAGGAGAAAAGGCAAGAAAAACAATCATCACAAGTACTGCTCTTTCTAATATTGCCAGTCTATCAGATGAAGAAACTTTAGAATTAATTGCAAAGAAAAACGAAGAAATCTTGAAGAAAGATCCAAATGCCAAAGTATTAAATCCAAGTGATTTAATAAAAGTACGCGTTTGGAATCAACAAGAGTATAAAATGCATGATCCAAGAAGAATCATGAACGAAGATCAAACACTTGGAAGTATTCTATATAAATATGATAATAAGATTATTTTGAAACTATTATTATTAAACAAAATATTAAAAGAACAAGAACATTATGATAAAGATATTTATATTGAAAGAGATATCACAAAGGAAAGAAGTCATTAATATGACTTCTTTTTATAGACACAAAAAAAGACGTCGGCCACGTCTTTTTTCATTTTTAATCTAAGAAGCTGAACCCCCTGAGGTCAGCTTCCAAAAAGAATAAAAAGGGGTTGGCTAGTGTGATACTAGCGACCAATTCGCCTAATTCCGAATTGGTAGCTCTTATCCTAATCGAAAAAGGAAGTTTTGTCAATAAAAAAAGCGAAAATTTTTCACTTATTTTTACATTAAAAATAGAACTTATAATACAGCATAATATATATAAAAATTACTTATTGTTTTTTCTTTGTTTTTAAAGAATTATTATGGTATAATATGCCAAGAAGGAAGTGATACCATGGCAGAACTAAAGGACGTAAAAGGTATTGGACCAAAATCTCTTTCTTTATTAAATAAAATTGGGATAAATACCTTAGAAGACTTAGTTACTCATTATCCTTTTCGCTACGATGTTTTAAAGCGCGATGATTTATCAAAAATAGAAGACGGAGAAAAAATTATCATCGATGGAAAAATAGAGAGCGTGCCTATTTTAATGCGCTTTAAAGCAGGGTTAAATAAAATGAACTTTCGACTTGTAACTCCATCAGGAATTGTAGGAGTTTCCATTTTCAATAGAGCATTTTTAAAAAGCAAATTATTAGTCGGAACAGATGTTATCATCATTGGAAAATTAGATAAAACTAAAAATGTAATTACAGCTAGTGATATTAAATTAGATGTATTATCAAACAAAGTAAAAATAGAACCAATCTATCATTGCACTAGTGGAATTACAAATAAAAATATGTCTACCTATATTAATATGGCTCTTTTGATGTTTGGAAAAGAAATACAAGATTATATTCCTAAAAAATATCAAGAAAAATATAACTTTGTAAATAAAAAAACTGCACTGAATATTATTCATAATCCCAGTACTGGGGAAAAATTAAAAGAAGTAACCATTCGTCTAAAATACGAAGAATTATTTCAATTTATGTTTAAAATCAATTATTTAAAGCAACAGAACAAAAAAGAAAAGAATGGTCTATATCGTCATATCGATAGAGAACAAATGAATCAATTTATCAAAACAATACCATTCACATTAACGAATGATCAAAAAATAGCCGTAGAGGAAATTCTAAATGATTTGGAGTCTCCAAATCGTATGAATAGACTTCTTCAAGGAGATGTAGGAAGTGGAAAAACAGTCATTGCTTTTCTTGCTATGTACGCGAATGCTTTATGTGGTTATCAAAGTGCACTAATGGCACCTACAGAAATTCTAGCCAATCAGCATTATCAAAATTTATGCGAGTTTTTAAAAAACACGGATATTAAAGTAGCACTTTTAACAGGATCTACTTCTAAAAAAGAAAAAAATGAGATTTATAAGAAATTAAATGATGGTACGATTAGTATCGTAATAGGAACACATGCCTTGATTCAAGATGAAGTGGCTTATCATAACTTAGGTTTAGTTATTACGGATGAACAACATCGTTTTGGAGTTTATCAAAGAGCAAACTTACAAAACAAAGGAGTAAAACCCGATGTCTTATATATGAGTGCTACTCCAATCCCAAGAACATATGCTCTAACAATCTTTGGCGATATGGATGTATCCACTATTAAGGAACAACCAAAAGGCAGAAAAAAAATTACAACTTATGTAAAGAAGAATAGTGAAATCAAAGATGTTTTATCCATGATGTATGAAGAATTAAAGAAAAATCACCAAGTCTATGTTATCGCTCCATTAATAGAAGAAAGTGAGACTAGTGATCTCACAACTGTCAATGAACTAAGAGATCAAATGAAATTAGCATTCAAAGATAAGTATAGAATTGATATTGTCCATGGAAAAATGGCCAGTGGAGCAAAAGACATCATCATGAATCAATTTAAAAATAATGAAGTACAAATTTTAATTTCCACAACCGTAGTAGAAGTAGGAGTAGATGTTCCTAATGCTACCACAATGGTCATCTTTGATGCAGATCGTTTTGGACTATCTACCCTTCACCAATTACGAGGTAGAGTAGGAAGAGGAACTAGTCAAAGTCAATGTATCCTAATCAGTGATAGTGATACAGAAAGACTAAAGATTATGGAAAGAGAAGACGATGGATTTGTCATTTCAGAAGAAGACTTCAAACTACGTGGTCATGGAGATCTATTTGGAGTAAAACAAAGTGGAGATATGACCTTTAAAATTGCATCAATTAAAAATGATTATAAGATTTTATTACAAGCAAAAAAAGACTCAAAAGAATACTTAGAAGAGGAAGAAACAGCAGCTGATTCACTAAAAGAAAAGCTAATTCAATCCATCACGAAAGTAAACTAAAAAGAGAAAAAATTTGAAAACCCAATTGACAATTTTCCAATTCTACATTATGATTAAGATACGTGATAGATAGTATATATCATATCACGTCGATGTTCTCTAACGATCGAATGTTAGAGGATATTCAACCGAACCCCCTGAAGACACTGTCGCGAGACAGTGTCACTTTTTTTATTTTTGTGATATCTTTATTAAAGATAAGGAGGATTTTTAATGGAAAATGAAAATGTGGTTGTAGAACCAAAAAAGAAAAGTCCAATTGGTTTAGTTATTCTAATAGTTGTACTAATGATTGGATGTTTTGTTGGGGGATATTACTTAAATGAAAGAGGTAATTCTGCACAGAATAATGAGAAAACAGAAGAGAAAGATGAAAAAGAAACTGAAAAAGAAACAACTATAAATGAGGGACCTTCTGAAGAATATTTAGAAAAAGTTAGTAGATTGGTTTTTATGTCAAACAAAACAAGTGTTAATGTTAAAAATATTGATAAAGAAAGGTTAATTCATATTTTAGTAGCGTTAAGTGGCAAAAACATTACTGAAGTAACTGGAACAGAATTAAAAGAACTTGCGGTTAAATATTTTGATATTACATATTTAGAATTTGTAGATCAACATTGTAGTATGGAAAAAACGGAAACGCATGACAATGTTATGTATCTTTATAATTCTACTACTGATAAATATGAGTACAATAAGAATCATCCAGGACATGGTGGTAGTAGTACAGGAATAGTATATCATTTAGTAACTGGTACAAAGTCTACAGAAGGAGAGTATTTTGTATATTCTAGACCTGTATTCTATATCTATAATGGATGTGTAGGTGGTATTTGTGGACCTACTGGTATTTATGATGTTTATTTAACCTATGAAGATGTAGTTAATAAGACTAACAAATTATTTAATGCTCTTGATAATAGTGATTATTGTCAAAATGAATCTTGTAATGATGATAAAATATATGAAAATATTAAAGATAAAGTACAGACAGTATATTTCTATTTCAAAAATAGTAATGGTAATTATGTGTTTGAATCTTATGAAATAAAATAATCTAACATTGTTAGATTATTTCAGACTGTTGACAAAAGAATTTTTGTTAATAGTCTTTTTATTTTTTGTAATTTGTTTTATAATTAATTTGTAAGGTTGCTTATTGTTTTACCGAATTTTAAGCTTACAAACCTTACTTTTTTATTGTAAAAATGCTAT
>JAFRIU010000035.1 GCA_017432645.1 Bacilli bacterium | reverse complement strand
TTCAAAAAATACACCTCCTAACATAAGAAAAAGCCCATAATATCAAATACTATGAACTTGTTTTGTATAAAGAAAAACGCACTCTCCAATAAATGAAGTGTGCGAGTTTTAACCTCAATGGAGCGAACGGGGGGAATTGAACCCCTATCACAGCCTTGGCAAGGCCGTATTCTAACCGTTGAACCACGTTCGCATTGGAGGGGCCTACCGGATTTGAACCGGTGATCAGGGTGTTGCAGACCCACGCCTTACCACTTGGCTAAAGCCCCATCGCGTATATTGATTATAACAAAAATCTTTCCTCTTTTCAATCATTTTTATTTATTTTAGAGAAAAAAAGAAGATTTAATCTTCTTCATTTTCTCCCCTATAATACTTTTTCTTCTCTTCCATCATAAAAGAAGTAATCTCTGTTTCTATTTCAGGTAAAGCATCTTTACTAATATTAGATAAAGTTACAAATTCTTTTAGAGTATCAATATAAACTTTTCCCCATAATATTCCACTCGCAACTTTTAAATCATTAAACATATCTGGGGTGATAGAATTTAAAAAATAGCCAAAGAATAATCTTTTTCTACCAATTAGTAATCTTTTATTGGTTAAGACAACGATTCCTGTTTCAAAGATATTTAAATGACTTTCATTTTCTTGACCGGCAAATACGTATTTTACTTTTTCATCTGGATTTAAATGCTTTTCAATAATTTCTGAGTTTTGCTTTAATCTCCAAGCTATTGTCCCAGGATATCTATTTTTAAATTTCAATACTCTTTTATAAACATTTTCCATTTTATTCCTCTTCTATCATTTTATTCTCTTTGAAAAACTCTACATATTGCTCATAATTAGCTAGATCATCTAACACAGCTTCTAGCTTTTCTTCTCCAACAATTACTAGTAATGGTACTTCAAATGATTCAAAATACTCATTGGAACTAACGAACATATCTCTTTCTTCTTCTGTTAAGACAGTATCGGTATTAACATAGAATATTTCTAAATCATAATCCTTGGCTACTTTTTGTAGAATTGGTTTTTCTACTCGGCAATAATTGCAAGTATCTCTACCAATAAATACAATGTGTTTGGTACTATCTTTATATTTTTCTATATAAGTTGCGACATCTATTTGAGTAAGTTCTTTTTGCTCTTCTTCTGTGATACTTTCACTTTGACTTTGAAGAGTGGTTAATTCATCATCCTCTTCTTCTTTTGGTGTTAGTTTTGAACATACAACTAATAATATAATAACAACTAAAACTCCTAATATAATTTTTACATTGTTTTTCATACTTTTTCTCCTGCAACTTTTATTTTTCTTTTCTTTCTAGGTATTCTTCATATGGAATATTACGATCTATAATCGTTCCATCCTTTTTGATTTCTATAACACGATTGGCAACGGTTCTATTTAATTCATAGTCTCTAGATGTGAATAACACTTCTCCTTCAAATCGACATAGACCTTTATTTAGTGAAGTAATACTTTCCAAATCTAAATGGTTGGTTGGTTCATCTAATATTAAGAAATTAGGTTGTTGAAGCATAATTTTTGATAACATACAACGAGCTTTTTCTCCTCCGGATAATACATTTACTTTTTTAAATACATCATCTCCAGAGAATAGCATTCTTCCTAGGAATCCTCTTAGAATCGTTTCATCTTTAATATCGTAGTATTGTCCAATCCATTCTATAATGTTTTTTTCACTATCAAAATAAGCATTATTATCTTGTGGAAGATATCCTGGTAGAATGGTTTTTCCCCATTCAATGGTTCCTTTATCATATTTTTCTATTCCAGATAAGATATTGAAAAGAGTGGTTTTGGCCATATCATCTTCTGCTAAAAAGCAAATCTTATCTCCTTTTAATACGGTGAAAGATATCTTATCTAATATTTTTTTACCATCTACTATTTTGGTTAAGTTTTCTACTTTTAAGATTTCTTTTCCTGCTGGCTTTTCAATTTTAAAATCAATAAATGGATATTTTCTAGAAGAAGGAATAATTTCATCTAATTCAATCTTCTCTAGCATCTTTTTACGAGACGTTGCTTGCTTAGATTTAGAAGCATTAGCCGAGAATCTTGCAATAAAAGCTTGTAATTCTTTTATTTTCTCTTCTTTTTTCTTATTCGATTCTCTCATTTGCTTTTGCAATAATTCACTTGATTCATACCAGAAATCATAGTTACCTACATATAATGTAATTTTTGAATAATCAATATCTGCAATATGAGTACATACTTTATTTAAGAAGTAACGGTCATGTGATACGATAATGACGGTATTATTAAAACTGATTAAAAACTCTTCTAACCAACGAATTGCTTCTAAGTCAAGAGAGTTAGTTGGTTCATCCAAAAGTAAGATATCTGGATTTTGAAAAAGTGCTTGAGCTAGTAAAACTTTAACACGTAATTTTACTGGTAATTCTTTCATTAAGGAATAATGATAATTTTCCTCTACCCCTAAGTTGTTTAATAAAACCGCAGCATCTGGTTCTGCATTCCAACCATCTAGCTCCATGAATTCTGCTTCTAAGTTAGCTAGACGCATACCATCTTCTTCTGAGAATTCCGTTTGAGCATACATTCTATCTTTTTCTTCCATAATCTTGTAGAGTCTATCATTACCCATCATGACAACATCAATTACTCTTTTGTCATCAAATTGATAGTGATCTTGTTTTAGGATAGAAATTCTTTCTCCTTTTGATACCGTAATTTCTCCTGTTGTGGTTTCTATCTCACCACTTAATAGTTTTAAAAATGTCGATTTTCCTGAGCCATTCGCACCAATTAAACCATAACAGTTACCATTGGTAAATTTTAAATTTACGTCTTCAAACAAAATTCTTTTCCCAAATTTTAAACTTACATTACTTACCTGTATCACATTATCACCTCAGAGCAATTTTATTTTACTATAATGACATCAAAAAAACAAGCCACGGCTTGTCTTTATCGTCTATAAAAAGTAGATACAATCTTTGCAAATCCATATAGAATAATATCACTTTTATTAATAGCAATGCTTTTACCAATGGCTTTTCCACCAATGGTTAAAGAAGAGATAATTGCTGTAACAATTAGTCCTGTTAATAATAAGTTAGTATGAAAATCTGTTACTAGAATAACCGTGATAGCCGTACCAGCAGCTCCGGAAATAACTCCACAAACATCTCCTATTACATCACAACAGAAAGTAGAAACCTTATCAGCATTCTTTTTAAATTTTACTGCTAGATCTGCTCCTCTTACTTTTCTGGAATTCATAGAGTGAAATACTGCTTCATCTGCAGCAGTGACAGAAACTCCTACTACGTCCATTGTAATTCCGACAAAGATGAATAACAACGTAATTAAAATTCCAAATGCTAGAGATAAATTCGGTATGGTAGAATTTGCAATATAGGAAAAGATAAATGAAATTACAAAAGCTACACTTACAATTTTTAAAATCCATTTAGCGTCTACTTCTTTTTTACTGATTTTTTCTTTTTTCCTAGTTTGTTCTACTAAATTTTCTAATTCATTTGTTTTCCTTTCCATATATTCTCCTTTATCTATAAAAAAAAGTAGTTAACCTACTTTTCATTACTTATCAAATTGTTTGGCAAACAATATAATTAACTTTGAGCCTTATGTCAAGTATGATTTCCCCGATTCTTACAAATCCGTTACCAGATTTGCGGTTCCCCTTTACAAGAATCAATATGACGTTACCGTATCATACGACTTGATTACCACTTAGTGCCCACTGCAATCCTATATTGTGTACATTCTAGGAGATTTCCTCCCCAACACTTTATTATTAGTTCTTTTTTGCAAAAATAGTTTCAAAATGCGATACTTATAGTAAGTGGCCGCTCACTATAAGGAGATCATTTATCCCAATATTTTCACTCAAGGCAGGCTACACTGCACATAGCTTTCGCCACATTACAGGTTATCATCAATTTCGTAGGAATTCATCAGTAGTAGTACGTGTAGAATTTCTACAATAATTGGTCTCCACAGATAGTGGGTCGTGATTCATATGCCATTATGAGTCGCCCAAAATCTTCATCTCCAGCATCCACCCCAAACTGGGCGTAAGAAGCAAACACCAGAGGTTTCATAGATATGCCCTTTAACGAATTTTTAAGCTCGTCTTCCTAATAAAGTAATTGACTAGAATAATGTGCCATCAATTACGTATACATTATATCATATTCCATATGTGATGTCAAATTCTTGACTACTTTATTCTATTCTAAAAGTACCTTCTTATGCACTCTTTATTTTATTTACGTACCAAGTTACTTTCGATGCCCAAGTTGTGCTTTCTGCATATTTTGGTGCGATTTTTTCTATGGTATTTAGTCCCATTGAGTAATAGTTTTTATATAAATTATTGATAATTCCCTCTAGTCCTTCATCAATTGAATTATATCTTTTATACATCCCACAGCCGGAGCCTTTTTGACCACCAAAGTTGTAACAATTTCTAGCAATACTACTGCATTGAGATTGTCCGCATCCTGTTTCATGCATCATGATTGCGGCTGCAACAAATGGATCTACTCCTAATTCAATTGATTTCGCAGCAATAACCATTCCTTTGCCTGCAATATCATTTTTTAGACTTTTATCTAACTGCATTGCGACTTCTTCTAGTGTCATTTTCTCATATACTTCTATTCTTGGAGGAATAACAATAGAAGATGGAGTCACTTCCATTTCTACTTCAGTAAAAACTGGTTTTACTTTTTCTTCTTTATCTTTTGCGGATACATTCAAACTAGCTGTTAAGTTCTTAATATCCAATCCTTGAATATTTGCTTTTTTAACGATAGATAAAATACTATCTTGTTGTAGGAAGACACCCATAGATACCATTAGGATTCCTACTATGATTGTTAAACTAATAATTAATCCTTTTCTCTGCATGTCTTTCACCTTCTTTATAATGAGTATCCTTATTTTACTCTATCCAAAAATCTTTGTCAATTTCTTACTCAAAATGAAATTCTATTTTTCCTTTTCCCTCTTTGCAGGATATTTTTGCTATACTTCCGTTCATGATTGGTAGACATGGATCTTTGTGTGTAATATCTGCATCATAAATAATTGGTATATTTAATGAAGATAGTACACTGTCTTTTAGGCAAGTTTCTACGGTGTATTCGTAGGTGCTTTTTTCTATTCCAAACCTTCCAAATATCACTCCTTTTGCATAGTCAAAATAATGTAATTCTTTCATTTTCCAAAGAATTCTAATCACCTCTTCCATAGACATCTCGCAATTATCAAAATACCAGATAATTCCGTCTTTTTGATATCTTTGATTGAACTCTTCTATTCCATCATAGGAGGTTCCTGCTAATTCATCTAAAACATCTAGGCATCCACCGATGATTCTTCCTGTCATATTTACTTCTTTTTGATCAATCGTTTTCCAATAAACAGTTTGATTATAAATATGGTTGTCTAATTTTTCGGTTTCTTCTTCGTCTCCATTGAAATAGAATGGATAACTTTCAAAAATTCTTTTCTTACCTTCTAAAATATCCATAAAGTCTTGTTCACTTTGACGGAATTTTTCTACTCCTAAAGCTGAAAAGTTTTTTCCATAGACTGTTGCTATATCATATTTTGAAGTGATTGGATATAGTAAAGCCGTACCATCTGAAAAACCAGCTACTATCTTTGGATTCTTTAAAAGAAGTGAAAAATCTACCCATGGAAGACTTTCTACTAAAAAATCTCCTCCAGCTGCACAAATCATGGCAGCTATTTTTTCTGATGCAAACATCTCGTTTACTTCTTGTGCTCTTTCTTTTGCACTGGCACTTCTTCCTTTTTCGCAATGATATAAATTCTTGGATAAAACTAGTGAATATCCTGAATTTTGAAGATTCTGGATTGCTTGATTAAACTTCCTTTTTTTCTTTTCATTTTTTGCACCAGCAGATGGTGCAGGAATTCCAATGAGATCTTCCTCTTTTAAAAAATTGGGGTACTTCATGCTTTCTTCTCCCTCCCTTTGGATACGAAATAGTATATAGCAACTATAACCATTCCTACTGCAGAAAGAATTAGTCCTGTACATGATAAAGAACTAATTTTAAAATTTTTCATTGCTGTTGCAGAAGAGACGATTCTACTGACAACTATACTCATTATGAAAAGCATTACTCCACTTATTACCATTGATTTTCCTAACGTATCTATCCATTTAGTAAAAGATTTTTGTAAAATGGCAAGTGCTATTAAAGTGGTAACTATCATTCCAAAAATAGTCCATTGAAAAGTTGATGAAGTGATAAGTCTATATCCCTTTATGACTCTTTTTTCCTCTTTTGTCATGTTCTCTTTCATGTTTTTGATTGTCTGCTTGAATGACTTACTCATATCCTTTCCTTGAAATTGTTCTTTTGTTTGTTCAAGCATTTCATCTGTTACTTCTTGTCCTACCACTTCTGATATTACTTCTTTATTATCTGATAAATATTCTAAGATGTCTTTTTCCAACTCTACTTCGTCCAAATCGTCTTCTTCTATTATTGTATTTAGAGTAATATCAATATACTTTTCAACTAAATCTTGAATTTCTTTTGTTTTTAATAATTCTTTTACTTTTTCTTCTGTAACTATTTTTTCTATTTCTTCATCGAGAACAATATTTCCTTCTTTATATTCTTTATTAGTTATCTTTTCTGTAATGGTTTCTATTACAATTTCATCAACTAAAAGATTTCTTAAATTGAAAGAAATTGCTAAAGCAACTATTAGTCCTGTTAATAGTAAAAACGAGAATCCTTGTATGATTTTATTCATCCATTTCATATAACCACATCCTCTTTTTAATCATATCAGTTTCCTCTTTTATTTACAAGAAAAAACAAAAGAAGACAGTTTTCTGTCTTCTATTTCTTTCCAATTATAAAATGATCATTTACATAGTTAACCACGATATGATCATGTTCTTGTACTTTTCCTTCAATTAATAGTTTGGATAAATCTACTTCTAGGGTTCTTCCCACTAATCTTTTTAATGGTCTAGCACCAAAGTTTACATCGTATCCTTTTTCTATGAATTCCTTTCTTGCAGATTCTGTTAATTCAATATGTAAATCAATATTTTTTAAACGGAATTCTATTTCATTGATGATTTTATCTAAGATTTGGTTGATTGCTTCTTTCGTTAAAGCATTAAAGATAATGATTTCATCAATACGATTGATAAATTCAGGACGGAAATGCTCTTTTACTTCTTGCATGATTAAGTCTTTTTTGTCTTCTAATACATATTCACTACCCAAGTTAGAAGTCATAATAATAATGGTGTTTTTAAAATCTACAGTTCGTCCATTGGAATCTGTTACTCGTCCATCATCTAGAATTTGTAGTAAAAGATTTAAAACTTCTGGATGAGCTTTTTCAATTTCATCAAATAAAACAATACTGTATGGATTTCTTCGAACTGCCTCCGTTAATTGTCCACCTTCTTCATATCCAACATATCCAGGAGGAGAACCAATTAATCTAGAAACACTAAATTTTTCCATATATTCAGACATGTCAATACGTACCATATGTTTTTCATCATCAAATAATTCATAGGCTAAAGTTCGTGCAATTTCTGTTTTACCAACACCTGTTGGTCCTAAGAACATGAAGGAAGCAATTGGTCTATTTGGATCTTTGATACCACTGCGAGATTTGATAATAGCATCGCTTACTATTTTTAGAGCTTCATCTTGACCCATTACTCTTTTTTTCATATTATCCTCTAGATGTAGAAGCTTTTCTTTTTCAGAAGATAATAGTTTAGCAACTGGGATATTGGTCCATTTAGCAATAATCTTACAAATATCATTTTCTGTTACGGTATCACTCAATAATTTATTCTTCTCAACTTTATTTAATTCCTCTAGTTCTTTTTCTACTCTTGGAATTTCTCCATGACGAAGAATTGCGGCACGTTCCAAATCATATTTATTTTCCGCTTGATCTAGTTCAAATTTTAATCCTTCTAGTTCTTTCTTTTTGTCTTTGATTTCGTTGTTGATATTTTTTTCTTTATTCCATGCATCTGTTAATTCTTTCTCTTTAGATTTCATGGATTCTAGTTCACGATCGATATCATGGCGTCTTTTTTCAGATAGTTCATCTTTTTCTTTTTTGATTGCTTGACGTTCAATTTCTAGTCTCATGATACGATGCGTTAAATTGTCTAGTTCAAATGGTACGGAATCCATTTGTACTCGAATGGTTGCGCATGCTTCATCAATTAAGTCAATCGCTTTATCTGGTAGGTAACGATCGGTAATATAACGATTGGATAAAGTAGCTGCCTCAATTAAGGCCTTATCTGTTATGGTTACTCCATGATGGATTTCAAAACGATCTTTTAATCCTCTTAAAATGGTAATGGTATCCTCTACACTTGGTTCTTCTACTTTTATTTTTTGAAAACGTCTTTCTAGAGCACCATCTTTTTCAATATAAGTACGATACTCATTTAGAGTGGTAGCCCCAATGATATGAATTTCTCCTCTTGCTAGCATCGGTTTTAGGATATTAGAGGTATCCATAGCTCCTTCTGTTCTTCCGGTTCCTACTATCATGTGAATTTCATCAATAAACATGATAATATTTCCTTCACTCTTTTTTACTTCATTTAAAACATTTTTTAATCTTTCCTCAAATTCTCCACGGTATTTTGCTCCAGCGACTAAGGCAGCCATATCCAATTCCCAAATTGTTTTATCTTTTAGGCTACTAGGTACATCTCCTTTTAGTATTCGAAGTGCTAGTCCTTCTACGATAGCGGTTTTACCAACACCTGGTTCTCCAATTAATACGGGATTGTTTTTTGTTTTACGTGATAGAACTCTCGTGATACTACGAATTTCTTCATCACGACCAATTACGGGATCAATCTTTCCAGCCTTTGCATCTTTTAAAATATCTCTCCCATATTTTTCTAATACATTTTCTTCTTTTTCTTGTGGATTTTCATACATATTGTTCATCCCCTTTCGTATAATATTATACTCCATTTCTAGCACTTGTCAACTGTGAGTGCTAATTTTAAATAGTTTCTTTTCTTATTAAATTATGATAGAATGAAAACAAGGAGTGATTGTGATGAAAAAAACGATTCTTACAGGATTAAGACCGACTGGTAACTTACATTTAGGCCATTATTTTGGTACTGGTAAAAATTGGTGTGCGATTCAAGATGATTATGATTTTTATTTAGAAATTGCAGATGTGCAGGCATTAACGGATCATTTTGATCATCCAGAAAAAGTAAGGGAAAATGTGTTTGAAATTGCTAAGGATTTATTGGCTATAGGAATTGATCCAAACAAAGTCCATATTTTTATTCAATCACAGATTCCTGAAATTGCAGAGTTAACTGTATTCTATGGAAATCTAGTTACTCTTTCAAGACTAGAGAGAAATCCGACTGTAAAAACAGAAATTGCACAAAAGAAACATTTATTTGGAAACGAGGGCGAATCTATTACTTATGGTTTCTTAGGATACCCTGTTTCACAGGCTGCTGATATTACAGCGTTTGGTGGAGAGGTTGTTCCTGTTGGAGATGATCAACTTCCTTTATTAGAGCAATGCAGAGAAATTGTGAGAAAGTTTAATTCTATTTATGGTGATATCTTAATAGAGCCTCAACAGTTACTGAGTAAGACTTCTCGTATTAAAGGCCTAGATGGTAATGATAAAATGGGAAAGAGTTTAGGAAACGCTATCTATTTAGTAGATTCTGAAGAAGTCATTACACAAAAGATTATGAATGCTGTTACGGATCCTAATAAGATAAGAAAAGATGATCCTGCTAATCCAGATGTTTGTATGGTCTATTATTATCATCAACTTGTAAATCAAGAAGAGAATTGTCAAAGAATTTGCTCTGAATGCAAAAAGGGAGAAAGAGGTTGTGTTCAATGTAAGAAAGAATTAATTGATGCTATGAATCAATTCTTAAAGCCAATTCAGGAAAAGAGAAAATTCTATGAAGATCATCCAGATGAAGTAGAAAGAATATTAAAAGAAGGAACTTCTTGTGCGAAAGAAAAAGCAAAAGAGACAGTTCATAGAGTAAAAGAAGCTATGAAAATTAATTATGAATAGAGTTACTTTAAGTAACTCTTTTTTATTCTTCTGCTAATGTAATAATTTCATATAACGATTCATATTTGTCTTCTAATTTGTTTTCTATATTTTTCATTAATTGCTTATACTCTTCTGGAAAAGACTTTTTCTTGGAAAAACATTCTTGATATAAATAGTCAATTTCTTCATATTTATTCTCTTGATACAACTTCTCTATTTTTTTTAATAGAATTTTTTGAAGTTGTTTTTCTTTCCTTGTAAAAAAAGTAATTGGGTATCTTTCCAATACTTTATACGATATTTCTTCTTGTTGGAAGTCTTCTGCTTCTGTTATTACAGCTTCTTCTTCATCTAATAATAGATTACTTTTTTCTTTTGTGATTCCTTCTTCATCAAAAGTAAAAGAAACCACTTTCCAACCATCCGTTAATAGAAGACTATAGGGAATCACTCCTTCTGAAGAAAATGTTTTATTTTTAATTTTCTTTAAAAGTTTGGAGGAAATTTGAAATCTAGAGTAAAGGCATTCTTTCATATCTTGATTTTTAATTTTTAGAATTGGAATTTTTTCTATATAGGTAAAATGATCTTTTTTATTCCATTCATAAAACTCATAAGAATCTTCTACTTTTTCATAGTTTAAAACAATGTCATAAATCATATTCATATTATTTTCTCCTTATTATTAACCATAAATACAGGAAAAAGCCAATCCAAAACATATCACATTCTAAAGAAGTAAAAATAAATTCTAAATATTCACCTATAGTGTATCCAAATGAGAATAGATTTATGTATAGAAGAATATACATTAAACCACTTATCATACAAAAAAAGCTTACTAGTAAAAGGATAATTTTTTTCATAATTATTTTTATGAAACAAAAAAGAGAAAAAGACTTCTTTTTCTCTTTTATCCACAATAACAGTATGCTCCACTACGTTGGTAAGCTGCTGTAGGAGTTTCTCCAGAAGTGCATGACCAATAAGAATAGCCATGGTATTCACAAGGATCGTGACAATAAGCTGCTGTAGTACAACTAGCTGTATCACCCCAGTAGTAATAATAGGTCCAAGAGATACCGCTACTTCCGCAAGACCTACCGGTTGCTGAATACGTTTTACTAGCTGCTGCATAATTGGTTCCTGCTGATTGTTTTATCGTTATGGTTGCTGTTCCTCTTCCTTCTCCATATATTCTTACTCTATTTCCACTCAATACTGAACACGTTGCTACACTACTCTTACTTGTTGTACAAGATAGTGTTCCATCTCCATTGGTTGTTACTGTAATTGTTTTATAATCATCACAATCTATTGTTCCACTTGTTGATGATAAACTCATGGTCGTTGCTTTTTTATTTATCGTCCATGATACAGAGCATGCACTACTGAACTTATTGCCAGCAGTTGCAGTACAGGTTTGCGTATAAGTACCAGCTGCTGTTCCACTGGTATCTCCTCCTGCAGTACTTCCTGTTGGACATGTTACTCCACTTGCTTGAGAACTTCCACTATATGTTTTCGCACTTGGACTACTTGGACAAGTTAGAGTTCTTCTATTTACTGTAGCAGTATAGGCTACACTGGTACCCGTATAATTTTCTCCTTCTGCTTGTGTTATAGTAATCGTTGCTGTTTTGTTATCTGCTGTATTTGCTTGTGGTACTATGGTTAGTGTTGTACCACTGATACTACAAGTTGCAACAGCAGTATTACTACTTGAACAGCTTAATGCTCCATCTCCATCGGTTGTTATCGTTACTGTTCCATTTGTTCCATATGTTAATGAGCCAGAAGTTGATGATAAAGTCATGGTTGCTGGAGTTTTTACATATATACATCTTGCATATAATGTGTCATTTCCTTCTGTAATACTTGGAACGTAAAGTGCTCCACTTTCATAGGTTTCTCCACTTCCATCTGCAGCTGTATTATAATTGCAAGCACTTCCCGATCTTGTTAATGTTGGTAAGGTAATGGAAGAGGAATTCCAAGTAGCAGTCAATACTGTTTCTTCATCTTTTCTTCCAATGTTTTGTAGATACATTACTTCATTTCCAGCACCGATTTTTACCATGGAATTGTTCCACGCTGATGTAAGTGCATTAGGTGCCGTTCCATAAACTGCTTTAACTTCATCTACATTGCTTCCTTGCCAACCATTGAAGTACTGAGCACTGCTTACACTTGTTACGGCTTCTCCATCTACTCTTGCTACTGCTCCTTGACTATTGGCATCTATATTTACAGTAAATACCTTGGTTGGGCTGCTTAACGTGATAATCTCATTGGATTCAGCTAATGTTGGTGAGCTATCTCCTAGCGTTCCTCCATTTGTTACATAACGAATCGTATACGTATACGTATCTAGGCGCCATTTTGCATATAGTGTTTTATTTCCTGTTGGACTATAAGTGCCATCAACACGATTAGTATAGGACTCTTCTTCATACCATCCTTCAAAAACAAATCCTTCTTTGGTTGGAGTTGGTGGAGTAAAGGAATCTCCTTGTAGAGTTAGAATGCTGCTTGGCTCCATCACTCCTCCATCGGCATCTAATGTCGTTTGATAAACACTCTTTGAAATTACTTGGCTACGATTTCCTGCAGCATCTTTTGCTACTAGATAATAAGTTCCCGCTTCTGTTATTTCGATGTCAATGATTACTAGTTCATGCGGTCTTCCC
>JAFRIU010000034.1 GCA_017432645.1 Bacilli bacterium | reverse complement strand
GGAAAAAGAGAAAGAAAAAGAAAAAGAAACTGTGGTTGAAGAGGAAGAGCCTTTAAACCCAGATGATAAACCAACAACATAAAAAGACTTCTAAAATGAAGCCTTTTTTTTACATTGATCTTTTAATAGGCAACTATCGCATTCTGGCTTTATTGCTTTGCAGTGATACCTTCCAAATAGAACCAGTTGCAAATGTCTTCTTGCCCACTCTTCTTTTGGAAAATACTTCATTAGTTTTTCCTCTACTGCAATTACATTGTCTTCTTCCTTGGCAATTTGTAATCTCTTGGATACTCTTTCCACATGCGTATCTACGGCAATCGCTGGGATATGATAGAATTCACTTAAAAAGACATTTGCTGTTTTTCTACCTACTCCTTTAAATATTACTAGTTTTTCCTTTTCTATTGGTACTTTCCCATGATACTCTTCTGTTAAGATTCTCGCAATTTCTTTCACATATTGAGCCTTTTTTCGAAAAGAACCGATTGGATGAAGGATTTCTTCTAAGTCTTCTGTTTTAGCCTCTTTTAAGCTATCTAGGTTTGGATATTTCTGAAAAAGGATTGGAGTTACTTGATTCACTCTTTTATCGGTAGATTGAGCACTTAATACAATTGCTAGTAAGAGTTCATAATCTTTTTGATAATTTAGTTCACACTTTGGATCTGGAAAAAGAGTATCCAAATACTCTCCTACTCTATTCGTCTTCATCAAACCAATTCCAATCTACAATATCCATATCGATATCTTTTTCGGCATCAGATTCTTCTTTTTTCTTTCTTTTCTTACGAAGGTTTTCGATGTCTTGTGGAGTTTTTACTCCTGCTTTTCCCCATTCAAAAAGGATTTTATCAATATATCGCAGGTTTGATACTCCGTTAAAGGCTGCTTCTTTTACTGCTTCTTTGATAATTTCTTCACTAGTATTATTATCTAGCCAAGCTTTGATAATTTCATATTCCATAGAACTTAGTGTTCTTCCAAACTCTTTTTCAATAAAAGAGAATACATCGGATTCTTCTTTTGGTTGTCCTACTACTTCATCCATGACTAAAAGAGATACTTTTTGATAGAATCCATCTAATAAAACGACTTCTTCTTTTAAATTTCTTTCTCCTTCACGAACTTCTACTTGAATGAATCCCTTTTCTGTAAGAGTATTTACATAGTTCATGATTGTTGCAAGATCTAAATTTAAATCTTCACAAAATTGATTCGGGTTGAATAAGAAATGATTTCCTAAGTGATATAAGTACATTAAAAAGATGAACTCTTTGGCTTCTAAATTCCATTTTTCATAATTCTTTAGAAAAAAGAGTGGAATGACAATATTACCATTTTGAAAGATTTCTGTTAATTTGGTACTTTTCACTTTCTCATCTCCTTTTTGCCACATATCATATCATATTTTTAGAAAAAGTCATCTAATCCTTCTTCTTTTTTCTCATCTTCTGAATCATCTAAATTAATTTCTGTCTCTTGTATTTCTTCTTTCTCTTTTACCGCGCCAGAAGAGATGTTAGAATCACTTGAAATATCTTGTACACTTTCTTTATAATCTAAATCTAGAGGAGCAGTATTTTCCTCTTTACTGATATGTTTAAAGTCTTCTTTCTTCTTTTCCATGGAAGTATCCATAGATGGTTCAAAATAGAATAAGTCATAATTCTTAGTAATTAATTTTACAATGATTAGGATGATACTAATAAGCCACAATACTGCCATGATATATAGAGCTATTTTAATATTAAAGTAATAAAGAACTCCTGAGGCAATTACACATAAGAAGAAAATGATTGCAACTATCCTTCCAAAGACAGATTTTACACTGACATAAATATTAGTAACTGGTAAGTAAGCAAAGAAAGTCTTTTTACCATACATTTTTTTATATAGGACATTAAAAAATGCTCCTGTTCCTACAAATATTAGGAAAATAGAAAACCCTATCAAAGAGTAAAGCCATACTTTTTGATTTTTCATAAAAGCTGGTAGTTCTGGTAAATCTGGTAATTTAAAATCAAAGTTCATTGGATCCTTTGGCTCTTCTGGATTTAAGATTTGTTCCATCGTTTTTCCTAAGTAATTACTATATCCACCTATTCTACAAAGCTTGTTTTCATCCATTACGGCAATATATCTAACATCTTTTGAGGTCTTTTTACTTTCTCCAAAGTATTTAGAATAAGCAGTAATCGCAAATGGAGTGGATTCTTTTCCTCCTAATTGAAGTCCAGAATAGCTACTATCATAGTCCTTATTAGAACAATAAGTAAGGAATCCAATATTTTCCTTTTTCCCATCAAATAATAGAATATTGATACTTACTGGATTTTTACTTAATGTATTGTTCGTAATGGATTGAAAAGTGATGACTCCATTTCCTTTTTCATCTAACTGAGAGGAGAACGTAAAATCTATGTAATCAAACTTCTCTGTTTTAACAGTAGCTACTTCATCCACTGCAATTAACTCATTTACATTATATTCTTGTGCATTTACTGGTAGTACTAGAAAGAAAGCTCCTATTACTAGCCAAATCCAAAGTTTTTTCATGTTTTCACCTCTTATTGATATTTTTCTATGATATAGTGGCAAATATTTTCTCTTTTGTTTTCTAATTTTCCACTTAAAATGGCCTTTTCAATATCTTGAAAAATCTCTTTTAAATATTTTCCTGGTTGCTTATGAAGAACTGTCATAATTGTTTCCGAATCTACATCAATTTCACTTTTACTTTTGATAGCCAAGCGATTGTATGCTTCTGTAATATCTTTAATATCTTTTCCTTTCATTTCCCAAGCAACACTATTTACATAAAGTCCATATTGATATAGAACGTTAAAATCTAAATTATTTAAAGGAAGAACTTCATGTATTTGTTCCATTTGTTCTAATTCGCTCTTTTGGAAAGGATATTTATCTTCTACATTTAGAATACTCCATATTCCAATTAGACTAATCGTTCCACAATTTAACACTTCTCTTAATTTTGGAATTTCTAATTCTTCTTCTAGACCTAATTCTAATAGTAGTTTTACTCCTTTTTGATAATTAGGACTAGTAAATATCTTATCTAATTCCATCTTTTTTCTATAATATGATAAGTCCTTGATTAAGTCTTTTGTTCGCAAGATGGCTTGTTTTACTTTTTCATCTAACTCAAAATCTAAGATAGTTGCGAAACGAATGGCACGAAGAATACGTAGACTGTCTTCTTGAAATTTATGAATAGGATCTCCTATAGAACGGATAATTTTGGCATCTAAGTCTTTTTTGGCATCTAAATAGTCCAGTACTTCTCCATTTTCATTCATACATAAAGTATTGATTGAAAAGTCTCTTCGAAGTAGATCTTCTCTTAAATCATGAATATATTCTATTTCAACTGGTTTTCTATGATCAATGTACTCTATTTCTTTACGAAATGTAGTAATTTCAAAGCGGATTCCTTTCGTTACTACAATTACTGCACCATAGTCCTCTGACGGTAGGCAGCTATCTTCAAACATTTCTTTTAATTCTTTAGGAGTGGCATCGGTTGCGATATCAATATCATTGGATTCTATTCCTAAAAGGTAATCTCTTACAAATCCCCCGACAATATATGCTTGATAAGAATGTTTTTTTATTTCTTTTAGTAATTTACATGCAGCTTCTAGCATCTACAATCACCTAACCTCATTATATCATATTTCCCAAAAAAAAGACCTAAATAATAGGTCTTTTTCTTTTCTAATAAATTAGTTTACAGCTTCTTTTAAAGCAGTTCCTGCTTTGAAAGTAACAGCCTTTCTAGCAGCAATCTTAACAGTTTCTCCAGTTCTTGGATTACGTCCTTCACGAGCAGCTCTCTTTGAAACGCCGAAAGTTCCAAATCCAACTAGTGGTACTTTGTCTCCTTTTGATAATGCTTTTGTGATTGTTGCAAATGTTGCATCGATTGCTCTAGTAGAGTCAGCTTTTGTTAATCCTGTTGCTTTAGCAACAGCTTCTACTAATTCAACTTTCTTCATTTTAATTTACCTCCCTATGTAAATTAAGCATATGTATCATGCTTACATATTAAAATTACCATATTTCAAAATAGAAATCAATATATATCGTTAAATTATCTCATTTTTTTACAGATTGCTGTGAGAAGAGAAATTACATGACCAATGGAGAAGAAGAAAACAGAGATTAATAAACTAACAAACCAGATTACAATCATCAATGAAAAGTTAAATTCTCTTACTAAGCAGATATTGGAATAAAAATAAGAACTTGTCTGACAAGTAGCAAATAAATTTCCAAATACAATTCCTAAAAAGAAACAGATAATAAAAATTCCAATTGCAAAGATTTGATAAAAGTTTAATGGATAACTTTTTACATCTTTAGCAACACTATGAACTTTAGGAAAGTCTTTTTTTAAACTTGATATCTCTTCAAAAAATTCCATTTACTTTTCCTCCTCTTTTGGTTCTTCTTTCTTGATTTTCTTTTTTACTTCCTTGAATCCGTCAACAATAACATCATCTATTTCTGTTTGATCTAGTACTTTTTGAACTTTTTCTCTTACTTCGTTAAAATTTCCACTATTTTCAGAATCTAATTTATGTTTATCTAAATATTCATAGTAAAGGTAGATATATCTTCCAAAAAGTAAATAATAAGCCATATCTAAGACGGAAATAACTACTCCACTTATTACTACTGTACTAATTAGATTAATAATTAATAAAATTGTACTAAGAAGACATACGATATAGTAGCTTGTTTCATTACTGATTTCATTAAAAGGAGAATCGGATAGATGAAATTCCTTCCAAAATCTTGTGTCACGAAGCATGGTATGAGCTAAATAAATCATAAAAACAAATTGTAAGCAGAAGGAAAGTACTGCAATTAACGTAAAAGACTGAATCATCGTTAATAATGAAGTTGTTGCTGTTATGATGTAGACGAAGATTAAGAAAATATTAAAATAATTAAAATACTTCTTTCCTATAGAAAACTGAATTAAAATAAAATACACTAATATTAGTAAGTAAATACTATTATGATTGATTACACTACTAAATAATGTAAAAGATAGTTCTCCTGATGCGAAAGATTGACTACAAATAATAATTAAAAAGATAACTCCAATTATTAATCTTGTAATCCATTTGGCATTGTCATACCATTTTAACTTTTTTTCTTTTATTCTACTCAAAATAATCACCTTCTTGAAAAAATTATAACATTATTCAGAAAGAATAGTATACTAGAAAAGCTTTTTTCTTTTAAACTTTACAAAATCATGATATACTATGGAAGAGATGGAGGGGATTTTATGAAGTTGCCAACAGTAGCTTTAGTAGGTAGACCAAATGTTGGAAAAAGTACCCTGTTTAATAAAATTGTAGGAAAGCAAATTTCTATTATAGAAGATATTCCTGGGGTAACTAGAGATCGTATTTATCAAGAAGCTAGTTATCAAAACAAGCGTTTTTATTTGATTGATACTGGAGGAATTGATTCTACTAAGCTAGATTTTAATCAAGAAATTAAAATGCAATCTGAGATTGCTATTCAAGAAGCAGATGTCGTTGTATTTGTTGTAGATGGAAAAGAAGGATTAACTTCTAATGATTATTTTATTCGTGATATCTTAAGAAAAGCTAATAAGAAGATTGTTGTTGCTATTAATAAGATGGATGTGAAAGAAGCTCAGGATACGTTATTTGACTTTTATGAACTTGGCTTTGATACTTATATTCCTATTAGTAGTATTCATAATATTGGTTATGTAGAATTGATGGATTCCATTACTATGAATTTTAAGGAACAAGAAGGAAAAGAAGACGACCGAATTAAATTCTGTATGATTGGAAGACCAAATGTTGGAAAAAGTTCTTTAATGAATGCTCTTTTAAATGAAGAACGAGTGGTTGTTTCTGATGTTGCAGGAACGACAAGAGATTCTATAGATTCCATATTAAAGTATAATAATGAAGAATTTGTGATTATTGATACGGCCGGAATGAGAAAAAAAGGAAGAATCTTTGAAGCGGTTGAAAAGTATAGCCTTCTTCGTTCTTTAAAAGCAATTGATAGAAGTGATATTTGTTTAGTCGTAATTGATGCTAAAGAAGGCATTATGGAACATGATAAACATATTGCTGGATATGCTATTGAAAGAGGAAAAGGAATCATCTTTGTTGTTAACAAATGGGATGCTGTTGAAGATACTACTATTGCTGATTTTGAAGAGTTGATGAGAAATGAATTTCAATTTGCACCATATGCCCCTATTGTTTTCTTATCTGCTCTTACTAAAAAGAGAATTCATACCTTAATGCCAGAAGTCATTAAAGTAAAAGAGAATATCAAAAGAGAAATTCCTACGAATCTTGTAAATGATGTCATTCAAGATGCTTATCAATTAAACTTGCCTCCTTCTTATAAGGGAAAGAGACTAAAAATCTACTTTGTTTCTCAAACTGGAATACAGCCTCCTAAATTTACTTTTCGTGTCAATTACAAAGGGCTTGTACATTTTTCTTATGAACGTTATTTAGAGAATCAACTAAGAAAGAATTTTGATTTGGTAGGAACGCCAATTATTTTACAATTTAAGAATAGGAGTGATACAGAGGAATGATTATAGGTAGAAACAATAATAACAATCATTTTGGGAATCAGAAAAATTTTGGAAATCAAGGAAGTACACAAGGAAATGGATTTAATACCCAGTTTCAAGAAAGATTTCAAATGATTCAAGATCAGGCAAAGAAACAGGAGAATCAGTTCCAGCAGACAAATAATCCTGTTCATTCAAAAAATTCGTTTTTCTCCGGAAATAATAAGCCTGCTGATATCATGAATTCTAATAGTATGGCTGATAAATCTTTGGATATTTTAAAAGATCGTTTAGACCGTAATTTGATTTCTTTGGATGAGTTTAATCAAAAAGCAAAACGAATTAATCAATTTCGTGAAAAATAAAAGGATCTCTCACATATATTTTAGTGGGAGGTTTTTTATGTTTAAAGATAGTTTATTTCATAGAATAGAAAAGAAAACAAATATCGATAAGAATACGATTCTACAATTAGCTAGTAAATTACAAAAAAACAATTTAAAAGATGAGAAAACTTTACGAGAAATCATTCATGATATTCGAGATATGACAGGAAAAGAAGTAAGTCAAGAAAAAGAAGATAAAATTGTTCATGCTATTTTGCAAGATGAAGTTCCTCGTGATATTGATAAAATGTTTTAGAGAGATTTTGGGATATTTAGTTATTTTTTTTCTTCTTTCTCATACATATTACTAAATGAGGAGAGAATTTATGGAAAAATATGAGATTATCAAAAATATTGCCAAACGTAGTGGTGGTGATATTTATTTAGGTGTTGTCGGTGCCGTACGAACAGGAAAATCGACTTTTATTAAACGTGTGGTAGAAACTCTAATTGTACCTAATATTGAGAATGAATACGAGAAAAAAAGAGCTTTGGATGAAGTTCCGCAAAGCTCTGCTGGAAAAACAATTATGACTACGGAACCAAAGTTTGTCCCTAACAATACTGCTCAAATTAAAATTGAAGATGTTACTTGTAATATTAAATTAATTGATTGTGTTGGTTATATGATTCCTAACGCAATAGGGGCTACGAATGAAAATGGTCCGAGAATGGTAAAAACTCCTTGGTACAATGAAGAAATTCCTTTTACAGAGGCTGCAGAAATCGGTACGGAAAAAGTAATTAAGGAACATTCTACCATTGGAATTGTCGTGACATCAGATGGTTCTATTGGAGAGTTTCAACGTAGCGACTATTTAGAGGCAGAAACTAGAGTCATTACAGAACTACAAGAAATTGGAAAACCTTTTATCATTGTGCTTAATTCTACACACCCTACTCTTCCAGATACAGAGCGTTTAGCGGAATCCTTAAAAGAACAGTATCAAATTCCCGTTTTACCTATTAACATTGAGGCTATGAATGAAAAGGATATGTATCATATTTTAAGAGAAGCTCTATATGAATTCCCTGTACTAGAAGTTAGAGTAAACATGCCAGAATGGATTGCGATACTAAATCCAGATCATAAGATTAAAAAGTCTTATATGGAATCCATTCGAGAAAGTGTAGTAGAGATTGATAAGATTAAGGATATCGATCAAATTACTACTCATTTCTTGGAAAATGAATATATAGAAAAGTGTTATTTATCAGATGTGGATACTTCTAGTGGTGTTGTTACTGTGAATTTGACTGCACCAGCTGAATTATATCAAAAGACACTTAAAGATTTAATTGATGTGGATATTCACAGTAAGGCTGATTTGCTTTCTCTATTTCAGGAATTTCATACTGCAAAAAAAGAATATGATAGTATTAAATACGCCTTAAAAATGGTAAAACAAACTGGTTATGGGATTGCTACTCCAGCTATTGAAGATATGCAATTAGATACTCCTGAAATTGTAAAACAAGGCAGTAGATACGGGGTAAAATTAAAGGCCGTTGCTCCTTCTATTCACATGATTAGAGTCGACGTTGAATCTACATTTGAGCCTATCATAGGTAGTGAGGTCCAATCCAAAGAATTAATAGATTATTTAAATAAAAACAGTAATGACATTTGGAAAAGTGAAATCTTTGGTAGAAGCCTAGAATCCATTGTTCAAGAAGGCATTCAATCTAAAATCAATCTTATGCCAGATAACATAAGATTCAAACTTCAAAATACTCTAACAAGAGTCATCAATAAAGGATCTAATAACGTAATTACTATTGTAATTTAAAGAAGAATACTCTTCTTTTTTTGTAGACAAAAAGTTTACTTGTTCGATTGATGTACAATATCATATATGTTAAGTTAAATTTAGGAATGTTCAATTATTGAGTGTCTACCTTCTTCATAAGGAAGGAGGTGATAGAATTGAGACAAAGAATTTTTATTATAAAGATTCTTCAGTACATTACTATCATTTTATTACTCCTTACTATGTTAGTAATCGTAATAAAAAAATGACACTTAAGTCTATGACTTAAATGTCTGCTTAACCATAGGTAGACATTCAACGTGCAAATTGAATGTTCCCTTTTTTATTATATTCAAGTTTCCTTGACGTATTCATTGTAGCATACTTGGCAGCATATATCAAGTTATTGTTTTTTATGCTTTTATTTTTTTATTAATATATAAAGTATATACTAAGCACATAGCGATTAATATAACACTATCTATTATATTGCTGCTACCTGTTGCAAAAATAGTAAGTGAATTAAATACTGCATGAAATATAATACATGGAATAATTGATTTGCTTTTATAGAAAATCATTACTAGCATATATCCAATTGCAATAGCATAACACACTTGTAATAAAGTTTGAACTAGTTCAGCGCCATTTAATAGATTAACTATATGCCCTATGCCAAATGTAATTGAGCTAACTATAATGGCAGATTGAATATTGTCCTTTGCCATCATTTTAAATAAGAATCCTCTAAAAAGCATTTCTTCTAGGAAGCCTATGTTTATCATTGTTAAAATATGAAATATCATTTCACTAGTAGAATTATTTATATGAATACCTCTTCTCAAATTGAAGAGTGAAATAATAAACAATGGAATGAAATATATGAATTTTTCTGTATGATTAGGATTCGTAATACCATAGAATTCTACTCTTTTAAGTAATATAACTAGTAAAACTAAAAGAATAGACAATGTGGTATTTATTATAACTGACTGATAACTCGATGTCCCAAAATTCTGCATAATATATGAATTGACAATAACATATATCATAATTAGTACAATTGTAAATAATGTTTCATGTTCTTTCAATAACTTTTCCATCTTATCATCTCCATAACTATTGTATCATAAATTACTAAGAGTATTTTTCTACTTCGTATATTTCTTTATCAGTCTTTCTATGGCCTCTTTATCTTTAAAATCATTTATATGCTCTTCTATGCATAAAAGTAATCTATCATTGTGTACTTCTTCCTCATAATCTAAAGCATCTTCTATAAAGTCTATTTCTGGTCCATTCTCAAGATCTACGATTAACTCTTCTAATGCTCCATACTCCGTATTACTAAAATGTTCTAATTCTTCAATCTTTTTAATAAACGATTTATAGAAAATAATATTTAGTATCTGAAGGCTATCTTCCTCTTTCCCATATTCATGCTCATTATATTCTCTACTATTAAAAGAACATATGCCATCATAGCATTTATTATCTTTAGCTATAATTCTTACACATTTATTATCGTATTTTTTTAAATTCATTTTATCTCTATCACCTATTTTAGTATTACTGCTTTTCTTAGAATATCCTCTATTGAACTAGAAAAAACAAACTCTCCAAATTCTAACTTTTCTATCACAAAATCTAAATCTTCTACTGGTACATAATATTTATTTTCAAAAAAAAGAATAGAAGAACTTTTATGAATGAGGAAATAATCTTCTGTACAATAGTATATTTCACAAGTTTCATCTTCTTCTATTTTTAAATCTAAAGTATCTCTATATAAGGAGTTTTCTATCAAGATTAATTGCATAAAATTTCCTATCTTTTTTTTAGTTACCATGACTCGATAAAACCCTTTTAAGTTTAACTTTTTTTGAATTTTTTGGAAAATCTCTTTTTTAGATATTTCTGGTGTATAGTCATATATGTAATAATCTGTAGTGTTTTTTTTCCAAATCTTCATAGACTCACCTATATTAATATATGAGGAAAAATCTAAATAATTTCTTCTTGTAGTAAGCTCTCTATTTTATTTAGTACCTCTTTTACTCCTAGTTTGGTACTACTAGAAAATACTACTAAGTCATCTCCTACTACTAAGTCCAATGTATCTAAAATCTCTTTTAGATTTTTTTGTTTTTTACTTCCTGTTACTTTATCGGCTTTCGTTGCGACAACTGTTACTGGTAAGTTGTAGTATTTCAAGAAATTATACATTAGCAAGTCATCTTCTGTAGGCTTATGACGAAAATCAATTAACATAAATACTCTTTTCAATTGTGTTCTTTTTTCTAAGTATTCTTCTATCATCATTCCAAACTTAGCTTGGGTCTTTTTATCTGTTGAGGCATAGCCATAACCAGGAGCATCAATTAAATAAAACTTATTATTTACTAGATAGAAATTTAGTGTCTTTGTTTTTCCGGGGATAGCAGAAGTATGTGCTAAGCTTTTTCTTCCTAAAGTTGAATTAATAAAACTACTCTTTCCTACATTACTTCTTCCAACCAATAAGAACTCTTGCTTATCTCCTTCTGGATATTGGCTTCTTCTTGTAGCTAAAATGTCTAATTTAGCGTCTTGTATAACCATATTATTTTCCCTCACTTATTCTTTCTTTGTATTTGGCAAGTTCTTGATCCATATCCGATATGATTTGCATAGCTTCCTCTTCTGTTTTTACTCTTGCACCTGCAGCGTATTTGTGTCCACCACCATTATATTTTTCAAGAAGTCTATTAATTTCTGGGCCACGAGAACGAATCGATAAACGAAACTGATTATTCTTAATATCTTCTGATATCGTTACCCAAACAATGACTTCTTTAATATAATTAAAATTATTAATCATATTGCCAGCAGAAGCACTATCTACACCTAAAGAGCTTATTACATCATCTTTAATCATGACATATCCAAGTCCATTTTCTGTTGTTTTCATATTTAATGCGATATAGCCTTCTAAACGAACTTCATTTAGTGGACGAAAATATAGCTTCTCATAAGCCTTCTCTAGATTAAATGGGTACTTCTCTATATAACTTGCAATTCTTTTAAATGTGTCACTGGTGCAACTAGAGAATAGAAACCGATTTGAATCGGATACTAATCCAATATAAAGGAGTTCGGCAATACTGCTGTTGCACTGTAGTTCTGTCTCTTCTAATATTTTCATAATTATTTCACAAGTAGATGTGGCAGTATCCTCTATATATTCTAAATTACAAAACTCTTGCATAAAAGGATGATGGTCAATTTTAATTGAAAAGGAGTAATCCTCAAAGTTAATCGAATCGATTCTTTTTTGATCTGGAGTATCACAAATAATCAATAAAGCATTCTCTACTTTTTCTAATCGATCTAATTTTCCAATGGATAAGAATCTTTGACTTCCTGTGCCAACTGCTAAGACTTTTTTTTCTGGATAGGTCAATTGAATCGCATCTCTTAGGGCTAATTGACTGCATAAAGCATCTGGATCTACTCCAATATGTCTTGCGATTACGATGGTATTATACTCTTTTATTTTTTCAATTAGTTCTTTATACATCTTCTTCTTCCTTATCTATTTATTAATTTTAAAGCTGCTTTCGCTACTTCTAATTCTAAATCCATAGGAACAACATATACAGGAAGAATAGAATCTTCTCTTGTAATTTTTCCTATTCCTTCTAAATGTTTATTCTTTTCATAATCAATTTTGATTCCTAGGCAGTCTAATTTTTCTAGGATTTCTGCCCGTATTTCCGGACTTTTTTCACCAATGGAGGCAGTAAAGACAATAGCATCTGGCTTTTCTAATAGTACGTAATATTGAGAAATATAGTTCACAATATGACGAATGTACTGTTCTTTGGCAATTCTTGCTTTTTCGTTTCCATCCATGCACGCCGATAAAATATCTTCTAAGTTTTCACTAATCTCACTTAATCCTAAAAGACCACTTCTTTGATTTAAATCTTCTAAAATCTCGCTTACATTTTTTCCTTCTTTTTCCATAACATATGGGATGATAGAAGAGTCAATATCTCCACTTTTGGTACCCATAACGATTCCGGATAATGAACTGAATCCTGTGGATACGTCTTGGCATTTTCCATTCTTAATAGCTGCTATACTTCCAATTCGATCTAGGCAACAACTAATTAGTTTAATATCCTCTTTTTGAAATAAGCTTTGCATTTCTCTCATGATATATTCATGAGTAATTCCTTGCGTTCCATATTTTCTTACTCCATAGTCTTGATACCACTTATATGGAAGGGCATATAGATAAGATTCTTCTGGTAAATCTTGGAAGAAAGCTGTTTCAAAAACACCTATAATCTCTATATTTGGTATACTCTCACGAAGCCCTGTTACGGTTTCTTTAATTGCCTTTACGTTGGAAGTATCGATATCTATTTGATCCAATTTGGAAAGAGCTTCTTCCGTTAAGAAAGTATTCTTAGAGAATACATTTTTTCCTTGTGGAATTCTATAACCTACTAAAGATATGTCTTCTTGAGATGCTACTAATTCCAAATCTAATAATTTCTGAATTAATATAGTAGCTGCTTCTGTATAATTCTCAAAAGGCATTTCTTCTGTTATTATTTCATTTCCTCTATAGATGGTATAAAGGCCATTTTCTAAGCCGATTCTTTCAAATAGTCCATGGCATATAATATTCTCATTATTCATTTGATATAATGTAAATTTTAAAGAATTATGACAAGTATCTATTACTAAAATCTTCATGTTATCCCTCTTTTTCATTTATCATTCTTATTATACTATATTTTTTTCATAAAAAAAAGCTTTCCTAGGATATTCTTCTTTTCTCTAACAGAAAAAGAATAGAATATTCTATTCTTTTTGCTTATTAACTGGACTTTTTACTTCTTCTCTTCTTTCTTTTATTTCCTTTAGAAGAAGTTATATTAGAGGATGTCGTCGTTTTATTCATACTGGTTTCTATTAGACGTTTTGTGATTTCTCCTCCTACTTTTCCATTATCTCTACTACTGGCACTTGCTCCTAAGTTTACACCAAATTCATTAGCAATTTCGTATTTCATTCGATCAATTGATTTTCTTGGCCCAGAAGCTTGTGCATTAGTAGTTCTTGTCTTTTTTCTTTTTCTCGGCATCTTTTCACCTCCTATATATAGGTTGTGAAAGATTTCTTATTTCATACTTAAAACTTACAGTAATTCAGAGAATTCTTGTTCCTTCTCATCTGTAATTTTCTTGGTATAAACATTTTCTACTGCTTCTTCAATCATTGGTAGATAAGAGAACTTTTCCTCTTCTTCCATGGCTGTTTTTAAATTGGGACGAATTACTGGATGCTTTGGTACAAATACTGTACAGCAATCTTCATAAGGAATAATGCTGATATCATAGGTATCTATTTTTCTGGCAATACTCATGATCTCTAATTTGTCAAAGCAAGCTACTGGTCGAATAATTGGCATCATGGTTGCTTCATTGATTACTGAAATACTGTCAAGTGTCTGAGAGGCTACTTGACCAATACTTTCTCCATTGACGATTACTAGGCATTTATTCTTTTTTGCCAATTTTTCCGTGATTCTAAGCATCATTCTACGCATGATTGTAATACAGTAGTCTTCTCGACAATTCTTGTAAATTTCTTCTTGAATTGGTGTAAAATTAACAATATGCAAGTAAATATGATGACTATATTGTGACAATTTTTTACATAAGCGAATTACTTTATTTCTTGCCTCGATACTAGTATGTGGCATAGCTTCAAAATAAACAGCATCTAAAGTAATCCCTCTCTTCATTGCTAGATAACCTGCAACAGGAGAATCAATTCCTCCTGATATCATTAACATTCCTCTTGATTGTGTTCCTACAGGATATCCTCCACTACCTGGATAGGATTCATAATAAATGTAAGTCTCTTGATTGCGAATTTCCACTTTTAGCCATAGATCTGGATGATGAACATCCACAGAAATATTCTCTATATTCTTTAAAAGTAAGCTTCCCAATACTCTATTGTAGTCTTGGCTATGAATTGGGAAAGTCTTATCACTTCTTTTTACTTCTATTTTAAAAGTTTTGAAAGGAAGGTTTTTCGCAATGGATAATACCTGTTCTTGAATACAGGAATCCTCACTTTTTACGACATATGCTACTTGGTATGTATGAATTCCAAAGATATGGCTTATGATATTTTGAATGGCCTCTAAATCCTTTTCTTGAAAAGAGATGGTCATTCTGGCTCTATCTTTATCAATTTCCACCTCATAACTAGCAAGTTTATCGCAAATGTTTTGATATAAGGTGCGAATGAAATAATTTCTATTGTCCTTCTTCGTAGATAATTCGCCATATTTTATTAAGATAACTCTATCCATATATGCATCACCACGCATATTTTAGCATATAAAGCATATAAAAAACAACAGTATTTAAACTGTTGTTTAGGGAATCATCTTCTCTTTGCTTCTATAGTAATCCTTACTAATGACCTCACACGTTTCTTGGACAGAATCTATAGAATAATAATTTGTCTTATACTTTTTATTTATTTGATATACAAAATATAACTCTTCATAATACTCTTCAAATACTTCTTTTCCGCCTACTTTACAATTATAAAATCTTTGCACTTCATCTGTTTCATTTACTCGTGCTTCCTTCCAATCTGTAAGAGAATAAATATCTACATCCTTTTTGGTGGAAAAATCTGCTCTTTCGATTAAAAATTTTCCGCATTTTAAAGTAACATAGTATCTATTATTCGTTATTTCTACATTCGATTCAGAAGAAGAGCAGTATCCACGTCCTAATGGATTCTTGATTTTATTCATCAACTTTTCGTCAATTACTTCTCCTAAATAGACGCTTCCGCTATTGCGGAAAGAAGATAGATTCATACTTACTACTCTTGAAAAATTAATAGCATCTTTTTTCATAATCTGTACTTTTATTTTGGATAAGCATTGTGTGAAAAATAATCCTGAAATCAAGACTACAGTGAGAATAACCGTTATGACGACTCTCTTTTCTATTTTTGTGGCTCCTTCTTTATTTCTCATATACTACCATCAACTTTCTGTATATTTCTTCATTGATTATAGAAGTTGCTTTTATTGATAAATCTAAAGATTCTTTGTAATTTCCTTTATAGAAGGATTTTTCTGCCTCTTCTAATGCTTTATTTACCTCAACGTTTTCACGATATCGGTTGACATACACAATTAATCTTTCTGCTAATTCTGCAGTACGAACCATTTCTGTCGTTGTGTGATATAGCTTCAATACTAAATCTCTTGCCGTATCTACTCTAGTATTTAATGTTTTGATAACAATTGGTTTTTTAGAAAGCTCTTTTACGACTTCTTCGATGGCTTCTTTTGCTTCTTTTAGTTCTACAAAATAGGAATCTGTAATAATTGGTATTTTGTATTCTCTAATTACTTTCTTACTTGTTTCTAGAAGATTTTCAATTTCTTTTAATTGCTCATGTGCTCTCATTTCATCTTCGTACATATTGCCTAATGATTTTAAAGCTTGATCAAAATCTTCTTCTAAGTTTGTTAAACGATTGGACAAAGACTCTGTTTCATCATTTAACATAGAGTATGGACTAGACTTAGAATCACACTGAGAAACTAGTTTCTTATAATCATCATTGATAACTACTAAAGTTTTATTTACTTCATGGATAACATTAACATCTTCATCATTTAGATCATATAAATTCTTAATATCTTCTAATTGATCATATACCTGTTTTACCAAAGTATTCGTTTTATTTAATCTTTTATAAAAAGCCGTAATTTCTTCTTCATAAACTTTTCTAGATAACCTTTCTTTTTCAAAATCAATAAATAAAGAATCATAATATTCTAGCATGGTCTTTAAATCAAACATAGAACCTTCTAGATTTAATACTTTTACATCGGTTAAGATGCGATCAATATTCTTTTTAGATTCCTCGATATTATAAGGAATATTTAAATAATCTAAGACAAAACCATCGGCTTCCATTTCTTTGTAATTAGATTCTACTTCTTTCATACGATTAGGTATGACTTTATTAGCCATTAGTAAGATGTCTGGAAGTTCATTGATGACTACTTCCATATGATCAATCATAATATCTAGAGCTTTACAGATATGAACAACTTCTGTATAGTCATTGTCTTCCATTACCTTTTCGAAATCTAAGAATCTCTTTTCAATATTCTCTAATTGCATTTCAATAGCTTCCTGCATAAAGTCATACAATTCTCTATGATCTTGGAATTCTTTCATTAGATTTCTGTATTTTACTTTTAATTTAATAATAATAGCTCTATATTTTTCTTCACTTAGTGTAATATCTTTGATTTCCTCTAATAAGTGAAGAGCTGCTTCTCTTACTTTATAGATTTCTATTTCGGTACTAGCGATATGATAATCACAAGATTTATAATCTTTCTTCTCTACATAGATGTCTAAGTCGATTAACATATCATCTATCAATGCTAAACGCTTTTCTTTAATATCGTTAAAACGATCTTGCCATTTATTATACTTTTCTTCTAATTTATCATTTTTAATAATAGGTTCTACTTTGGATAGTTCTACTAAAACTGGAGTAGATGCTACCATATTTCTTTGAATTTCTAGGTCTTTAATCTTATTTTGATAGTATCTTACTTCTATTTTTCTAATAATGTGAAGTATTACAATTACAATAAATAATGCGATTACAATGGCAGAGCCAATGATAAGAACTTGTCCTTGCATAACTTCACCTCTATTCTGATATTATTTTACCACAACTTATCTACATTTATCTACATTTTCCGAAAAATATTCCTAAGTTTTTCTCGAAATACCAACAATTTCTTGACATATCAACCCTTTTCTCTTATAATTAATGATGCAACTTACTTGAAACAGCAGATTTAGAATGTTTTAAAGTGTTTTTTAGAAAAAAGTAACCATAGCTGTTTACGTGAAAGAAAAACTCCCTAAGACATGACTAAATTATTCAAGATTTTGTAATATTACAAGAAAGGAGATTATTATGGCAAGATATACAGGACCTAATTACAAACAAGCTCGTCGTGTTGGTTTCTCTATCAATGAAAATGGAAAAGAGTTAGCTCGTCGTCCTTACGGACCTGGTCAACATGGTCAAGATCGTAAAGGAAAGACTTCTGACTATGGAACCCAATTAAAGGAAAAACAAAAAGTTCGTTTCATGTATGGAGTAAACGAAAGACAATTTAGAAAGACTTTTGAAGAAGCTTGTAAAATGAGAGGATCTAATGGTACAAACTTCTTACGTTTACTAGAATCTAGATTAGATAACTTAGTTTATCGTATTGGATTTGCAGCTACTCGTCCAGGAGCTAGACAATTAGTTAACCATGGACATGTTACTGTTAATGGTAAGAAAGTAGATATTCCTTCTTACAGATGTAAGGTAGGAGATGTCATTTCTATTAAGGAAGATCACAAGAATTTAAAAATTGTTTTAGATTCTTTAACAAAGGTTTCTAAGAGAGTGGAATATCTTCATTATGATGAAGGTAAGATGCAAGGAACTTATGTTAGATTACCTGAAAGAAATGAATTAAGTGCTGATATTAATGAAGCATTAATCGTTGAATTCTATAACAAATAAAAAATCTCTAATTCTAGAGATTTTTTATTTGTTATAACGAATTATTCTAATGGATTATTCGCTATAATTAGATTTTCCCTTAAAATATCGTTCAAGTCGACAATGGCATGACCAAGCATATATGTATCATGTCCATCAGGATTTTTTCCTTTTGTTACCATTACAATGTTTCCATCTGTTGTAATAAATTCCCTAACCCCTTCTGGCATAGATAAAATATCTGAAGCCTCTACTCTTCTAACTCCAGGTCCATACAAAACCAATCGTCTAGTATCATCATGTGTCCACTCATGTGTTGGAGATTGAGAATCATATGCACTTTTTGGCGTATTTAATGTTGGACTCCATGGTTCTTGTGAGCTCCCATCTGCCATTTCTGTACCCGTTAGTACGTTTTCTGCTGTAGTGATTCCTGTTTCTACCTCTCCTGTTTCCTCATTAATATGTTGATTTATACCATTTTCTCCATTTATTAAATCATTATTCAATTCTTCTATTGTCTTCGCAAAAGTATTGATATTTGTTTTGTATAGCGTTTGTAAGTTTGATGAACCATCATAGAATGATATTTCTGTTGGTAGTTCCCTTATTAACTCTGTTGTTGTGCGTGACTCACTTATTAGAGTATCTCTTGCCGTTTTCACTTCTTCTATTTCCATCCCAGTTAATTCTTTCCCTGTCTCAGGATTAGTTTTTGTTTCTTTGCACCCTGCATAGTATTCCATTGTTATTGGTGCATGTCTTACTTCTATTCTATTTACGTCAAATGTGGCACCGTGGGAAGTGGCCAATGTTAATGCTGCTGATTTTGCTCCTTCAATTACTCTATCTCTTTCTTTTGTGAAATCATCATATATCGCAAGTGCATTTGGAATTGCCTTGTTTGTAAATTGTACTGCATTAGGTGATGACCAATTATCCTGTAAATTAGAAAAAAAATGATCATACATCTCTCTTAAATGATTTTCTGCATCAAAACTACTTGTATTAAATTTTTCTATTTCTTCATATACTGACTCTATATCTAAACCTGTCCATGCCATAATTTTCCTCCTTATTTTATAATTAGTTTACCATTGCTTCATATATTTTTCAATATATTTACAATTACTTGACAGTGTTTATAAAAATAGCATTAAAAAGTTAATGCTATTCTCCTGTTATTCATAAATTCCTACAAAATATTTCTTTTTTCCACGACGAATAATCATATACTTAGAAGCAATACATTTATTTTTTGTTACTATAAAATCTAAGTCTGTTAGTTTTTCTCCATTAAAGGTAATGGAAGAGGCTCCTACAAATTCACGGGCCTCTCTTTTACTAGAACAAATTTGTGCATTTACCAATAGTTCTATAATATTAGTGTCTTCTTTTATAGTGAATGGTTCGAGTCCTTTGAAGGCAATTTCCACATCTTTTTCTGTGAAAGACTTGATATCACCTGTAAATAGTGCTTCACTCATTTTTACTGCTTCTAGATAACTTTCTTCTCCATGTAAATCCGTAATAATCTCTTTTGCTAATGCTTTATGAGCTTCACGTAGTTCTGGTTGCTCCTTGTGTTTCGTTTCTAATTGTTGAATTTCTTCTACGGATAAGAATGTAAATATCTTTAAGTAATCAATAACCATCTCATCATCTACATTAATTAGGTATTGATACAATTCATAGGAAGATGTTTTCTCTTCATCTAGCCATAATGCATTCCCTTCACTTTTACCGAATTTATTACCTTCTTTATCTACTACTAAAGGCATGGTAAAGGCATAGACATCTTTTCCTAACTTCTTCTTGATTAGATCAATTCCTGTCGTGATATTTCCCCATTGATCAGAGCCTTCTACTTGCATAATACAGTTTTTATGTTCATACAACCATAAGAAATCATATCCTTGAATAATCATATAACCAAATTCAGCAAAAGTTATTCCTGTTTCTAATCTTCTTTTAATAATATCCTTATCTAGCATATAGTTTACAGTAATATATTTCCCAACGTCACGTAAAACATCGGTATACTCATATCCTTTGAACCAATCGTAGTTATTTACTACTTCTGCTTTACCATCGAAAATCTTTTCTACTTGCTTTTGAATTCCCATTAAATTTTTATTTAATTCTTCCTTACTTAAGATTTCTCTTTCTGCTGTTGGTCGTGGATCTCCAATTAGTCCTGTTGCGCCTCCACAAAGTAAAATAGGATGATGTCCTGCCTTAGCTAGACGTTTTGCGGTTACTAAACTAGAATAGTGTCCTAAATGTAGGCTATCAGCAGTTGGATCTGTTCCCCAGTAGAAAGTGATTTTTTCATTATCTAGTTTATCTTGGATATCCTCTCCTGCTACGTCTTTGATTAATCCTCTCCATACTAATTCATCATATAATTTCATAAATTCCTCCTATAAAAAAACGCGAATCATCTATCCTAAGGACGAATGATTCGCGGTACCACCTTAATTCATGTTAAACATGCACTCTACCCTTAACGCGGCTTACGTCTTTTCTCAGAGTTTGTATTTCGTATTTCATAGACTTCTAGTTTTCACCAAACACTAGATCTCTTTTTTAGTTCTTATGAATCCTACTGTTACTCTTCCACGAAAAGTAATGTTATTTTAGCATAAACAAAAGATTCTAGCAAGTGATTTATTTTTCACTTTCTAGTTTTTTTAAAGCTTCTCTAGATACTCTAATTACATTTTCTAGAACTGCCTCTGCACTTTCTTTTAGTGCTGGAGTTCCTTTTTCTTTTGCAAGACTTACTAATTCTTGTGCTTTTCCTTTTGCTTGAAGACCCTTTTCCTTAGCAATCTCTAATACCTTTTCTTTATCTAAATCAGCTAGTTCTTTTTTGATCTCTTGAACTTTCTTGTCAAATTCTTTCTTTACTTCTTTTGGATCAATATTTTTTGCTTGTTCTGCCATTTCGTCTAATTTTTTCTTTAAATCCTTGCGCGTTTCACTTCCTGCTTTTGGTGCGAATAGTACTCCTAAACTTGCGCCAACAACAGCTCCTGCTACAAATTTACCCATTCCTTTTTTCATAATAAATCCTCCTTATCGTTTTTCTTATTAAATAGTTTTGCTATTACTGATGAAATGTTAAACATTAGTGAATTACTAATATTAGCAAAACCATTACTTACCTTACTCAATGTATCAATTGCCCCATTAAAAGAATTAATTTTTTCTTCTACATTATCTGCAAGTTGATCCACTTTGTCTAATACTTCTATTAGTTTGAATCCTACAATGATGAATACTATTACTAGTATAATCGTAACAATATAAAGTAATGTTAATAAAACGGAACTCATATCCATAATTATTCACTCTCCTAATCTTTCTCTTCATACATTGAATCAATTAAATCAAAAAGGTTGTCATTGTCATTTGGAACGGTTTCTGTTTCTTTCGTTTCTTCTTTTAATTCTTCAATAGGAAGAGGTTTTTCTTTTTTTCTTTCTTCTTCTTT
>JAFRIU010000033.1 GCA_017432645.1 Bacilli bacterium | reverse complement strand
AGACTTAGAAAACTTAATTTAAAAAGCCTTTTTCTTTTTCTTGAAAAATTCCCACAAATTGATATAATTTAAATAGAAGATAGGAAGTAGAGGGGATTTTATGTTTGAAAAAATTTCTTATATTAGTAATGAAGGATGTACGATTCAGTTAAAACAGGATAATCAAGTAACAGAGAATTTAATTGATTTGCACATTGTTTTAGAAGATGAGAATAAAAAGATTTTAGCTGAAGTAGAAGATATTGATGGTTCTAAATTGGATGCTAGATTTCTAGGAGAAATTGTAGATGGAAAACTAATCAGTGGTACGATTCGTAAGCCTTCTTTAAATGCTAAAATTCGTCCAATTGACCCTAGTGAAATTCCTCTCATTACAGGATCTGATACAGAAGGATTCATGAAGTTAGGAATACAACCTACTTATAATAATGCTCCTATTTATTTGGATATTAATAATTTCTTTAGTAATCACTTTGCAATTTTTGGTAATACTGGTAGTGGTAAATCTTGTGGAGTAACTAGAGTTTTTCAAAATCTATTCCAAAGCAATTTAGCGAGTGCTTATAAAGCAAATATTTTCTTATTTGATTCATCAGGAGAGTATTATAGTGCTTTTTCAAATATGAATGAAATCAATAGTATGTATCATTATCGTTACATCACAACAGATGAGACAGATCCATCAGGAGAAAAGTTAAGATTACCTATTTATTTATTAAATAGAGATGATTTAGCACTATTATTACAATGTGATAAGCACTCCCAACTACCAATCATTGAAAGAATGTTAAAGCTAGCTTTAGTATTCAATCAGGATGATGTAAATGCAAATGATTATAAAAATCACTTGATCGCAAAAGCAATTATGTCTATTTTGTATACCAATGAAACAGCTCCTAATAAAAGAAATGAAATCTTTTCTATTATCGCAAGCTGTTCTACCAAAGAATTTAGTCTAGAATCACCAATCCAAGGAATTGGTTATGTTAGAAAATTTAGAGAATGCTTCTTAATTGATAATTCTGGTAACTTTACAGAAAGCGTTTTATTAACAGAGTATTTAAACTCTTTCATTAAAGAAGAATATGATGACTTTGAACCATCTACCGGAGTATTCTATGACCTAGATACATTAGAGAAAGCTCTAAACTTCACATTAATCAGTGAAGGATGGCTTAGAAATGAACAAACTTATGGTGATGCAGTAACACTTAGAGTACGTTTGCACTCTCTAATTGTAGGAAACAATGCTAAATACTTTGATGTAAAAGACTATATGTCTCTAGAAAAGTATATTTCTTCTTTACTTGTACAAAAAGATGAGAAATATCAAATTGTAAATATCAATTTAAATGATGTAGACGATGATTTTGCAAAGAATATTACGAAAATTTATTCTCGTTTGATCTTTACTTTTGCAAAAGAGTTAAAGGAAAGAAGTAGTATTCCATTCCATATCGTTCTAGAGGAAGCACATAGATATATTCAATCTGATCAAGATCGTTATTTGTTTGGATATAATATCTTTGAAAGAATCGCCAAAGAAGGACGTAAATATGGAGTAATTCTAGGACTTATTTCTCAAAGACCAGTTGAAATAAGTGATACAGTTATTTCACAATGTACCAACTTCTTGATCTTCAAGATTAACCACCCAGTAGATGTAGAATACATCCGTAAAATGGTTCCATATATTACAGAAGAAATTGTAGAAAAGCAAAAATCACTACAACCAGGAACTTGTTTAGGATTTGGTTTGGGCTTTAAAATCCCATTAATTGTAAAAATGGAAATGCCAAATCCAGGACCTTCTTCAGGAAACTGTGATGTAGTACGTATCTGGCAAAGTGGTAGAAAACAAAAAGAAGAAGTAAAAGAAGAAAAGATAGAAGAGGAGAAAAAAGAAGAAGTAGCAACGGAAGAGAAACCTCCAGCAGTAGAGCAAGAAGAGCAAGCCCCATCTCCAGTAGATTCTTTAATTACATTAAGTGAAGAAAAAGAAGAAGAAACTCCAGCAACAGGACTTTCTGAAATTAGTGAAGTAAATCTAAACTCTCAAGGAATGCTAGCTCCAGAAGCTGCACTTCCTAAAGGAGAGCCAACAATCAACTTAGACTTAGATGAAGAAGAAGAGGAATTAGATTTTGAATAAAAGGATGATAAATCCTTTTTTTTTCTTTCCTTCAAAATCCTTGTTTGTTATAATACTGATAGGTGATAGTTTATGTTTGAAAGTTTAGGAGACAGATTACAAAATGTCATTCATAAAGTAAAAGGTTATGGAAAAATAACAGAAGATAATATTTCTGAAATGATGAGAGAAATCCGCTTAGCTTTATTAGAGGCAGATGTCAATTATACAGTCGTAAAAGAGTTTACGAATGCGGTTAAGGAAAAAGCACTTGGAGAAGAAGTAGCGTCTAGTATTAATCCAGGAGACTTATTTGTAAAAATTGTAAAAGACGAATTAACAGAGTTATTAGGTGGAGAAAGCGAACCATTAAATCTAAAAGGCGATCCTGCTATACTAATGCTTGTAGGTTTGCAGGGTAGTGGTAAAACTACAACAATTGCGAAATTAGCCAATTATCTAAGGAAAAAGCAAAATAAAAAGCCATTATTAGTAGCGTGTGACGTATATCGTCCAGCTGCAATCGATCAATTAAAGCAGCTAGGAAAGCAATTAAATATAGAAGTCTATGAAGAAGGGAAAAAAGATCCTGTTGAGATTGCTAGTAATGCAATAGCATATGCCAAAGAAAATCATTTTGACTATGTACTAATCGATACAGCTGGTCGTCTTCATATTGATGATACATTAATGGAAGAGTTAATTTCCCTAGAAAAAGAGATTAAACCACAAGAAATACTATTGGTTATCGATTCCATGATGGGACAAGATGCCATTCACGTTATTACTGGCTTCCATGAAAAACTAACACTAACCGGAGTAATTTTAACCAAATTAGATGGCGATACGAGGGGTGGAGTAGCTCTTTCTGTAAGACACCTAACTCACGTTCCTATTAAATTTATCGGAGTATCTGAAAAATTAGATGGCTTAGATTCCTTTGATCCAGAAAGAATGGCTGGAAGAATCTTAGGAATGGGTGATATTGTTTCTCTAGTAGAAAAGGCAACCGAAGCAATCGATGAAAAAGAAGCAGAAAAGACTGCAAAAAGGATGCAACAAGGAAAATTTGATTTAGAAGATTTTCTTTCTACAATGAAACAAATGAAAAAATTAGGACCTTTAGAAAATCTTTTGAAAATGATTCCAGGAGCCAAAAAAATGGGACTTACAGATGTAAAGATAGATCCAAAACAAATGGCTCACATAGAAGCAATAGTCTTATCCATGACAAAAGAAGAAAGAAAAAATCCAGATATTATCAAAGCTAGTCGCAAAACAAGAATTGCACAAGGATCTGGTACTTCTGTTCAAGAAGTCAATCAACTTTTAGCTCAATTTGAACAAATGAAAAAAATGATGAAGCAAATGATGAATGGAAATATGAGGCTACCATTTTAATAGAATTTGTAGAATAAAATCATTCTTTACATACAATACTTTAGGAGGTAATGAGGATGTATAGTAATGATTTTTTTCAAAATACAAATATGGAGTCTAATATTAATGGAAATCAAAACTATGTAAATCAAGACATGGATATCGATGTAAACATGACAAATTACAACAGTCAAGGAATGAATATGCCATCTCCTTGTGGAGAAGGAGTACAAGAAAGAGTGATTAACAGAACTTTCGTTCATGAAGTCCCACATACTTGTCCAATTCATACCAGAATTATCAATCATCACGTATATAAGCATACATATAGACCGGTATATACTTGCTCCGAAGAAAATGTTTGTAGCAATGTTCAATGTGGATCTTGTTCACAATTTCACTAGAAAGAATATAGATTCTTTCTTTTTTATGCAAAAATGTAATTGTATAATTGTGTAAAGAAACTTGTTATTTTACAGTAGACAGGTTATTCTAATAATAGGGAGTGTGATACGAATGATTTATCCTTCTATTGACAAATTGCTGAATATTATTGATTCAAAATATGCTTTAGTACATATCGCAGCTCGAAGAAGTAAGCAGATTTCGAGAGATGGATATCTACAAATGCCTGAATCCGAATACAAAAGTAAAAAGAATATAGGGAGAGCTCTTGAGGAGGTTGCAGAAGGCCTAATCGGAGTAAAGAAAGGAGACGTTTAGTCTCCTTTTATGGTACAATATTCTTAGGTGGGGATGAAATGAAAATTATAAAATATAAAAAATGCGGAGCATCTAAATACAAGCTTTTTTTAGACGATGGAAGAGAACTTTGCTTTTATGAAGATGTCATCTTAAAATTTGATTTTCTGTTAAAAAAAGAATTAACAGAAAAAGAAATGATGGAGGCAGATTTTATCAATCAAGAGTGGGATGTTTACTACATTGCTTTACAAAACATCAATCATCATATGAAGAGTACCTATGAATTAAGAGCTTTTTTAGAAAGAAAAGAATATCCTATAGAATTAATAGATAAGGCGATTGACAAGCTTTCTAAACAAGGTTATTTAGATGATAGAAATTATGCTAAGAGCTATATTCATTATCAAATCATCACAACCAATAAAGGACCTTTCCGCATTGAACAAGAATTAGTAGATAAAAAAATACCAAGTAAAATTATTCAAGAAGAAATGAAAGAATATACGGAAGAAGAGCAAAAAGAAAGAGTTCAAAAACTCATCACGAAATCAATAGAAAAAAATAGAACTAGAGAAGGAGTAATGTTAAAGCAAAAGATAGTGAACGATTTAAAAACATTAGGTTATGATCTTTCAATGATTCAAGAAATGATTATGAATTTTTCTTTTCCTAAAAACAAAGAATTAGAAGAAAAAGAAAAAGAAAAAACGATTCGAAAGTATAGTAGAAAGTTTGAAGGAAAAGAATTAGAAAGAAAAGTAAGAGAATATCTATATCGAAAGGGAATTCCATATGAAGAAGATTAAAAACGAAAAACTATTTTGGACTTTTCTTATTCTATCTATTTCTATCGCTTGTGCTTTATTAATTTGTTATTTGATAGAAAATGATTATTTTTGGCACATCAAGGCTGGAGAATATATGGTTCAAAATCATATTTTAAAGCACGATATTTTCTCCTGGTCAGTGAGTGGAAAATACTGGATGAGTCATGAATGGCTGTTTGAAATCATACTATATGGCTTAAAACAAATATTTCATGACTATCATGTTTATGTGTATTGCCTTATATGCTTACTTAGTATTTATTTGTTTCTATATCTTTCTAAGGCTAAAGAAATTTTAAAAAACATCCCATATAGTTTGGCATTTCTTTTCTTTTTATCTTTAAGTTTGGTTACTTATATTCAAGCACGTCCGCATATGTTAGATTTCTTGTTCTTCTCAATTACTATGTATGCATTATATGATTTATACGAGAATAAAGAATCAAAAAAAATATATCTATTACCTGTGATTAGTATTCTATGGTCCAATATTCATGGAGGTAGTAGTAACTTACCATATCTTATGTGTTTCTTATTTTGGTTGGGTGGACAGTTTTCTTTTCAATTTAAAAAGATAGAATCCAATCGTCTAGACAAAAAGAAATCAAGAAAATATATCCTAGTAATGTTTCTTTGTATGCTAGCAGTATGTATCAATATTCATGGAGTAAAAATGTTTATTTATCCATATGAAAATATGCTAGATAAAACCATGCTTTATAATATTACAGAATGGCAAAATACATCTTTAAGTGTTTCCTACCATTACCTTTATTATGAAATCTTATTATTCTTTGTCTTTACTATGTTATTGAGTGAAAAAAAGATTCGTTTTCTAGACTTATTAGTATTTGGATTTATGATGTATTTAGGTCTAAAGAGTATTCGCTTTTGGGCTTTCACCTCACTAGCATGTACCTACTTTATATTCTACTATGTAAAAGAAAGAAAACTAGATAGGGGAACGATTCCAATCATATTTATTATCAGTATTCTTTTGTTCGGTGTTACTATCTTTCATTTTGCTACAAAGGAAAAGCTTTCTTATCAAATCAATTTAAAGGAAGAGTTAATCACAATTCTAAAAGAAGAAAAGCCACAAGCCTTATTTAATATGTATGACTATGGGGGAGAATTGGTTTATCATGATATTCCAGTCTTTATAGATGGCAGGGCAGATCTATACTCTCCATATAACTACAAAGATTATTTAGCTCTTTCTAAGTTAGAAAGAGATCCAAAAGGACTCATTGAAAAATATCATTTTGATTATTTCTTAGTGGATTCGACTTATCCTATCAACATTTACTTAAAATATCAAAAAGACTATGAAGTGATCTACAAAGATTTGTCAAAAAATATTCTTTTATACAAAAAAACAGTTAATTAACTAACTGTTTTTTGCTTTTTTAATAAGGTCTTCTACATACTCTTCATAAGCTTTTTTTAGAGTATCATCATTCCAGGTAATTTTATTCTTCTTGCGAACATTCTTAAGAGTTTCATAGTATAAAGACTTATCATCATCTAGTTTTTGTTTTGCTAAAGTTTCTTTGATCGTGTCTTTTACTTCTTTTAGTGCTTTTTTCTCTTTTTCACCTGTTTTTAAAATAACATGATAACCAAACTCTGTCTTTACTGGTTCTTTTGTATATTCATTTACTTTTAGTTTTTTAACAGCATCTGAGAACTCTTCTACCATAGTAGAAAGGTCAAAATATCCTAAATCTCCACCTTTAGAAGCATTAGCTTCATCTTTAGAATACTTCTTTGCAAGAGTTGAAAACTTCTTTCCGTTGTCTAGTTGTTTAATAATATCTTCTGCTGTCTTCTTAGCTTCTTTATCAGCATCTTCTTTTTCTTCATCCGTAGCATCGTCTTTGACATCAATAGTTATTAAGATATGACTAGCTTGAACCTCTCCAAAAACATTTTCATTATAATACTTTTTGATTTCAGAATCCTTTAAATTGTCTTTTAAATAATCTTCTACTGCTTTGTTTCTCTTATATTCTAGGCTCAACATTTCACGTAATTCTTCTTCCGTCTCCACACCGAAATATTGTTGAATAATGCTGACAAATGTTTCTTCGCTATCTCCAGAATAAGAACGAATTTGATTAACTTGTCCATCTACTTCTTTTGTTTCCTCATCATTTGTTTTATACTTCTTGTCAAACAAACTATGATCAATCATATTAATTAGAGTACCAATATTATCTTCTTTAATTTTTTCATAATACTCTGTAGCAGTAAATTTATTACCCTTTGTAGAGACAGCTACCTTAGATCCATTTTTTACTGGTATTTCTCTTCCACATCCTGTTGTTAAAAAAGAAACAGCTAAGATTGTAGTAAGAACCATTATTAATTCTCTTTTTTTCATACTTTTCCTCCTGTACATATTAAATCATAGCAAAAAATAAGAATGGATGCAATAAATATGACAGATATATGAACATATTTTATCTTTTGCCATAAAATATTTTGAAACCATAGAAAAGGAGGAATCATGATGACAAACTGTGGATCAACACCTCAAGCATCATCCGGAGCTATTGTACTTGTTTTATTTATACTTTTAATTATTATTCTTGGCGCTTACTTATAAAAGAAAAAATATCAAAGGATTCCTTTGATATTTATTTTGTTAATATTTCATATACTTCATCTAAATCTAACATTTTTTTAGAATCATATTCGATATTTAAACCATCTTTTTCATATCTTGGAGTAAGATGCAAATGGTAGTGCTTGACTTCTTGACCCAAATCATTATTTTGAGATAAAGTTAATCCTTTACAGTGAAGCCTTTCTTTTAATAAAGGATAAATCTTTTCTCTAACGATATCTAGTGCATGAATAATAACTTCATTACTAGTATCCATAATCGTAACGACATGTTCTTTTGGAATCACAAGTAGATGACCATTCGTAGAAGGGTGAATATTCATAATAATTTGAATCATATCATCTTCATAAATAGTTTTAGAAGGAGCTTCTCCCTTAACAATCTTACAAAAAATACAATCTTCCATATAAACCTCCTAAGTTTTCATAACCATTATACACAAATTACTTAGGAAAGGGAATGATTTCTAAGAAACCAGCATAAGAAAATAAAATTTTCAAAAATAATATTGTTCTTTCTAATCTCTTGTGCTAAAATGATTATATATTAGAGTAGAATATGGTGGTGTGCTATGATAAAAATTGAATCAGGTAAAATTAACTATAACAATCAGCAGATCGATTGCGTCTTTGAAACTACGGATAATGGAAAGAAGTATATCTTCTTAGAGTTCCATACTTTAGAAGAGTTTTATGCACATAGAAGAGAAAAAGGAAATAATGTCATCGCCACTACTGATTTATTAGAGGCCATTGCATGGTTTAATCGTAGCTTAGTAACAGACCCAGCTTTCCGTTTCAAAAACCTAGGAATAGTAGATACAACAACAGGTACGGAAGTCGTTCCACTACAATATACAAAAATTCAGCCACTAAGAGAGACCATACAAGAAGCAGACATTAATAAAAAAATTAATACAGATAAAATTGATGAAAATATATGCTTTGCAGTATTAGCAGAGCCAACAACACCAAGTGTAATCAAAGCCAATCAAACTAAAAATGATCCAGATCCAGCTGCAACATCCGAATTAGTATCTACCGATAATACTATAAAAAGTCATTTGAATAGTGAAATGGGTAATGAAGGAATCTTCATCATGAATGATCGTTATTCAGAAGCAACGATTTATGATAAAAGAAATGGTGAAAATCTACTAGGAAATAAACATCATAGTTATATTGCAATCACTTCTGATGGAGAAAAAATTTATGGTAGTCCTTATATAGCAGATGCAGAAATTGCTGAGTATTCTTTCAATCAAAAGGAAGAAGAAATAGAGGACGAAGAGGAAATAGAAGAAACACTTCCTACTGAAGAAGTAGCTCAGGAAAAGGAAAATGAAGTAGAAGAATCTGCTCCAGTTCAATCTATTGCAGAAGAGGCAGAAAAAGAAGAAGTAAAAGAAGAACCAGCAGAAAGATTACCAGAGGATAACGAACCAGAAGAAGAAAAAGAGGAAGAAAAATCAGAAGAGCCTGAAGAAAAAGAAGAGCAACAGGAAGAAGAACCACAAGAAGAAAAAGAGCCAGAGAAAGAGGATGAAGAGGAGGCTGAAGAAGATTTAGTAGCCTTTACTTCTGATGCTAAAGAATTTGCTCCAGAAGAAGAAAAAGAGGAAGCAAAGGAAGAGAAAGAAGAAACAGAAGTTCCAGAAGAGACCTTTAATTTCTCTGAAGAGGAAGAAGAGCAAGAAACTGCATTCGATAAAATGATTTATGGAGAAGAAGCTCCACCTCTAAAAGATTCTTCAGAAGAAATTAGTAAAATCCAGTATACGGAAGAGGAAGAATCTACTCCTGTAGAAGAGTCAAGTAATTACAGTGGAGTGATTAAAGATGCTGCTACAACACTTGCTAAGTTGATTAGACAAAATCAACAAATGGAAAGCCAATATGCAGAAGCAAAAGACAAAATAGATATGCATGAAAGAACAGAAAAGGAACAAGCAGAGCGCATTCAAAGACTAGAGGAAGAAAATTCCAAATTAGAAGAGGAAAACAACAGATGGAATAGTATTTTGGAAGATAAAGATAAAAAGATTAGTAAACTAGAAGAAGAACTAGCAACTCAGAAAGAAAAAGGAAAACAAAATGCTCGCGAGTTAGATGCAATCAGAAAAGCCATTCCAAAACTACAATTCTTAATCGAAGAAAGCACAACAGGAGAAGGACAGTTTCAAAGATAAAAACAAAATCGACTAAATTTAGTCGATTTTTTGTATTTCTGCTTTATTTTATGTTAAAATAAGGATGATTTATAAATGAGGGATGCTTATGTTACAAATAAAGAAAATGAGTTGTTCAACAAAAGAAGATGATTTATCTATTTTAGATAACTTTTCTTTGACCATAAAAGAAGGAGAAACTCATGCAATTATGGGTCCTAATGGAACGGGGAAAAGTACTTTAGCTAAGGCCATTATGGGACATTATCAATACAAGATTACAAGTGGTGATATTTTGTTAGATGGAGAAAGTATCCTACATTTAACAACAGATGAAAGAGCAAAAAAAGGACTTTTTCTTTGTATGCAAGATCCAACTGTAATTGATGGAGTAAGTAATAGTGAATTCCTAAGGACAGCTAAAACTTCCATTACAGGAGAAAAAGAAAATCTTTATTCTTTCATTAAAAATATAGAAAAAGCAATGGATGATGTTTCTCTAGATCATAATATGCTTCATCGTTCTTTAAATAAAGGCTTTTCTGGTGGAGAAAAAAAGAAGAATGAGATTTTACAGATGAAAATGTTAAAACCAAGTATCATCATCTTAGATGAATTAGATTCTGGTTTAGATGTAGATAGTTTAAGAATTGTCTGTGAAAATATAGAAAAATACAAAGAAGAAAATCCAAAAGCATCACTTTTGATCATTACACACTATCCTAGAATCTTACAATACTTGAAGCCAGAATATGTTCATATTTTAAAAGATGGATGTATTCAAAAAACAGGCGGTATGGAATTAGCACTAGAAATCGAAAAAAATGGCTATTCTAGTATGAACACCATATCTGGAGATGAAAGTAATGAATAAAGTATTGTATATAATAGATGAAAAGAAAGATACAAATTATCAATATAATATTTGCGAAGATACAGTAATTTATCACTTCTCTATAGATTCTAGTAGTAAAGTAGAAATCAATCTTTTAACAGAAGGAGTAACCTTATACTATTACTATAATAATATAAATTATGGAGATCATTTTCTAAATATTCGAGTAAATCATAAAGAATCCAATACTCACAGTGAATTATATAATCACGGGGTTAACGTAGAAAATGGAAAACTAGATTATTATGTAGAGGGATGTGTACCTAAAAATAGTAGTCATTGCATCTGTAATCAAGAAAATCAAATTATGAATATGATGGATGGAAAAAGTACTATTTTTCCTAACTTATTAATTGATAATTATGATGTAGATAGTAATCACTCTGCTTATATTGGAAAACTATCAGAAGAAAAACTTTTCTACATGATGAGTAGAGGATTAACAGAAGAAGAAGCAAATCATTTATTATTAAATGGATTTTTAATCAATAGTGATAGTATAGATCTTTCTAAAATAAAGAAGTTTATAAAAGAAATCAAAAAGATATAGGAGGGATACTATGAATCGGGAAGATTTTCCGATGTTAGATTCTAACATAATATATTTCGATAATAGTGCGACTACTCTAAAACCAAAAAGAGTAATAGAGAAAATGGAAGAGTATTATCAAAAACACACTTCGAATATTCATAGAGGAGAATATGATGCAGCAGAAAAGACTAATCAGTTATATGATCAAGTAAGAGAAATCGTTGCCGATTTTATTCACTGTCAAAAAGATGAAGTTGTCTATACGAGTGGAACAACAATGTCTATTAATATGGTTGTTTTTGGCTATATGAGGAAGCACTTAAAAAGAGGAGACGAAGTATTATTAAGTAAAGCAGAACATGCATCTAATATTTTGCCTTGGATAAAATTACAGGAAGAAATAGGAATTAAGTTAACATATGCCCCATTAGATGAAAACTATCATCTTTCCTTAGAAGCTATCCAAAAATGTGTAACAGAAAAGACAAAAGTAATTAGTTTAGCACAAGTAACCAATGTAACAGGGGACGTAAGAGATGTAAGAAAAATTGGAGAGTTCTGCCAAGAAAAAGGAATACTATTCCATGTAGATGGAGCACAGAGTGTTCCTCATATGAAAGTAGATTTTGAAGAAAGTCATATGGATTTTTTAAGCTTTTCAGGACATAAAATGTGTGGCCCAACTGGAGTAGGAATCTTGGTTGGAAAAAAAGATTTATTAGAAGAGATGGAACCTATTCTATATGGAGGAGGAATGAACGCTAGTTTTGAAGCAGATTCTTCCTATGAATTAAAAAAAGCTCCTACTAAACTAGAAGCGGGAACTCCACCAATTGCTGAAATCATTGGCCTTGGTGAAGCAATCTTATACCTAAAAGAAATTGGTATAGAAAATATTGAAAGACAAGAAGGAAAACTATCAGAATATTTCTTATCCAAGATAAAGGATATTCCTAACATTATTTTGTATGGGGAAAATAAAGAAAGTGGTATCTTTGCATGGAATATAGAAGGAGTATTTGCACAAGATGCAGCGGCTTACTTAAATCATTATCATATCTGCGTAAGAGCAGGAAATCACTGTGCAAAATTATTGAAAGATATTTTACCTGTCAAAAATACCGTTCGAGTTAGTTTTTATTTTTATAACACACTAGAAGAAATAGACCAATTAATAGAAGTTTTAAAGAATAGTAAAGACATCTTCAAGATTGTTTTATAGGAGGAAATATGGATAGTAATGTAAGAAGAGAAATAATTCTAGAAAACTATCAAGATCCTATGAATCGAGGTTTGATAGATGATGATACTTACCTAAAAGTAAATACAAATAGTGAAAGTTGTATCGATAATTTAGACTTTCAGATAAAAATAGAAGATAATACCATAAAAGATATTCGTTTCGATGGAGAAGCTTGTGCCATCAGTACCTCCGCAACTTCCATTATGATTCAAAGATTAATTGGAAAAACTGTAGAGGAAGTAAAGAACATTTTAAAGAACTATCAAAATATGATAGAAGATAAAGAATATGATAAAGATGTACTTGGTGAGTTAATCGTATATGAAGAAATTAATAAACAGCCAAACCGCATTCATTGCGCATTAATACCCAGTATAGCAGTTCAAGAAATATTAAGTAAAATAGAGGGAAACAAGGTTGAATATGGAGAAAACAATTAATACAAAAGATTTAAGATTAGCACAAATCCGTTATTTTGAAACTGCACATAATGGAGTAGAAATACCGGAAATAAAGGCTTATGCCTTCCTACGAAAAATAGGAGAAAACTATATTAATGTCTTAAATCCAGAAGAAGTATATCCTGTTTATGACAGGGTACCATATGGGAATACCACAAGAGATGGTATAGATTATGGAACAAAAATCATAAGAGTAAGTGGAGAAGAAGAAGATGGTCCTTGCTATGTAGTGGAAAAATTAGACATGGATCATGTCTTTGAAACGCAAAATCTAACGAAAGAACAAATAGAAAAGATAGTTCTCATATCGGATTTATTCTTTATAGATCGTCCGAAATTATTGAGGAGAAAAGGAGCTTTCTTTTTACACAAGAAATTAAGAGAAGATGAAAAAAAGAAAGAGATGTTTTTAAAATATTTGAATTCAAAAGAAGAAAAAGTATACCAGAAAAAGAACTAGAGGTGATACCCAATGGAAGTAATTGGCATTAGTGAAGAAAAAGTAAAAACCATTTCTTCCATCAAACAAGAAGAAGACTGGGTTCAAAAATATAGACTAGATAGTTATCATCAATTTGAAAAGCAGAGTATGCCGGAATTTGGACCTACAATAGATTTAGACTTTTCTAAAATTATTTACTATAAGAATACAGAACAAGATAAAAAAATCCAAGACAATTGGAATAATATCTTAAAACCAATTGTAGATGAATTGGATTCTGTAGGAGTAAGAGAATCTGAAATTCATATGGGTGGCATGGGAGTACAATATGAAAGTGAAGTTATCTATCATTCCATGTTAAAAGAAATAGAAGAAAAGAAAGTAATTTTTACTTCTATTGAAAGAGCGATGAAAGAATATCCAGAATTAGTCAAAAAGTACTTTGGAAAAATCGTTCATAATAATGAAAACAAATTTGCTGCTTTAAATGGAGCTGTTTTTAGCGGAGGAAGTTTTATCTATGTTCCAAAGAATACTAAACTAGATCGACCTCTACAAAGTTATTTCCGCATCAATAGTCGAAATATGGGTCAATTTGAAAGAACACTCATTATTGTAGACGATAATAGCAGCCTACATTATATAGAAGGTTGCACAGCTCCAAGTTATAGTGAAAGCAGTTTGCATGCAGCAGTAGTAGAAATTTACGTAGGAAAAAATAGTACTTGTAGATATTCTACTGTTCAAAACTGGGCCAATAACGTCTACAACTTAGTAACCAAAAGGGCACTAGTAGATACAAGTGGAACGATGGAATGGATTGATGGAAATATTGGTAGTAAAGTGACGATGAAATATCCATGCTGTATCTTAAAAGGAGATTATTCTAAAGGAACCTGTATCACAATTAGTGTTGCCGGAAAAGATCAAATTCAAGATACAGGAGCCAGAATGATACATATTGGAAAGAATACGAAGAGTAATATTATTTCTAAAAGTATTGCCAAATCTGGAGGAAATGCCACATATCGTGGAAAAGCTTTCATTCATTTAGGAGCCAAAAATAGTGAAGCATCCGTCAAATGTGATACCTTAATTTTGGATGAATACTCCAAGAGTGATACTATTCCTATGAATTCTTGCTTCAACAATACCAGTACTTTAGAACATGAAGCAACGGTTTCTAAAATTAGTGAAGACAATCTATTTTATTTAATGAGTCGTGGAATTTCCAAAGAAAGAGCAATGGATCTAATCATTCTTGGCTTCATTGAAAAATTTAGAGAAGAATTACCAATGGAATATGCAGTAGAACTAAATCAATTAATCAAAAGAAATTTATAAATAAAAAAAGAGAGTAGAAAAAGAATTTTCCATAAAAGAGAATTCTTTTTTTCATTCTCTTTTCTTTAAAAAAATGAAAAAATGAGCATTTGTATGAAATAAGGATTTATATTAAGATACCATCTCGAAAGGAGGTGGTTTATGTTAAATCAAATTATTTTAGTAGGCAGACTAACTCGTAATATCACAGTAAATAAAAGCGAAAATGGAGTAAAAGTAGCTACCATTTCTCTAGCGATACCAAGAAGTTTCAAGAATAGTGAAGGAAACTATGATACAGACTTTATTGATTGTGTAGCGTTTGATAATATTGCGGAAAACACAAGCGAGTACTGTGGAAAAGGAGATATCGTGGGCGTGAAAGGTCGAGTCCAGTCAAGAGTAGTTTCGCAAGAAGATAAAAAGGAAAATGTTCTAGAAATCATTTGTGAAAAGATAACCTTTCTATCTAGTAAAAAGCAAGAAGAAACAGAGTAATCTGTTTTTTTCATTTTAAAGAAATATACACGGATTTAGTTTTCTGTTATAATGATATAAAGTAGGGTAAGAAGAAAGTAAGGGATACATATGATTTTAGAAATTATCAATAAAAAAAGACTGGGTCAGGAATTAAGTGAAGAAGAATTAAAAAAAATCTTTAATGGTTATTTGAATGGAGAAGTAGCAGACTATCAAATGTCTAGCCTACTAATGGCTATTTGTATTAACGGAATGAGTGATGAAGAAATCTTTTCGCTTACCAAAATATTTATTGAAAGTGGAGAAACTCTAGATTTTTCTAACATTCCAGGAATAAAAGTAGATAAGCACTCAACAGGTGGAATTGGAGACAAAACCACTTTAGTAATTGCCCCTATAGTAGCATCCCTAAATATCCCAGTAATTAAAATGAGTGGAAGAGGATTGGGTTATACAGGAGGAACGATTGATAAGCTAGAAAGTATTCCGGGTTATCGCATTGATTTAAATGACCAAGAGATTCAAAAACAAGTTGAAGAAATAGGTATCGTGATTACTGGACAAACAAGTAACCTAGTTCCTATGGATAAAAAAATATACGCCTTAAGAGACGTAACCGCAACTGTTTCTTCTATTCCCCTAATTGCTGCAAGTATCATGAGTAAGAAGATTGCCTCTGGAGCTGACAAAATCTTAATTGACATAAAAGTAGGGAAAGGAGCTCTTCTACAAACAATGGAAGAAGCAGAAAAATTAAAAGACATCATGATAAAAATAGGAAAATTCTATAACAAAGAAGTTCGTTGTATGATGAGTGATATGAATGTACCTCTAGGAAGATGTATTGGAAACAGCTTGGAAGTATGGGAAGCTATGGAGGTATTACAAGGAAGAGAAAAAGATACCAATTTAGGTAAACTCTGCTACGAATTAGCTGCAGAAATGGTCAGTATGGGATTAAATGTTTCCAAAGAAGAAGCAATGGAAAAGGTAAAAACAAATATAGAAAATGGCCTAGCTTACCAAAAATTTGTAGAATTAGTTCATCATCAACAAGGAAAACTAGAAGGAATACAGTTTAGTAAAAATCAATATCAAATAAAATCCCCACAAACTGGAGTTTTAACAGATATCAATGCTTTAGAATTAGGAAAACTTTCCCTTTTACTAGGAGCAGGAAAAGAAAATATTGAAGATGTTATTGACTATACAGTAGGTATTTATTTACACAAATTAATTGGTCAGGAAGTTAGTCAAGGGGAAACTTTAGCGACCCTATATTATCAAAATACACTACCTGACATCAATATCGATAATATTTTTACAATTACAGAAAAAAATGTTTGATTTTCATAAAATTATGGTATAATAAAACTATAAGGTAGGGTGATAGTAGTATGGAAAAAATCTATATGGAAGAATATAAAAATCAGAAAAGAAGTAAAAAATTAAATGCTTCAATCGTGTTGTCTTTTGTCGTAGCCTTTTTTGCAATCGCGACATTTGCAACATTTGGTATCATTCAAAATCAAGGAATGAACACAATTAGTTATGCAGCACCTGTAGAGGGGGACAGTTTTACATTACACATAGGAAAAGAATCTGGAGAAGAGGTTTGGGCATTAATCAATGATGGATCAGCAACCGGAGCTCTAAGAATACCTATGCATTGTACAGATGAGGAGTGTACCAGTTTTGCTTTCTGTTATGAAAAGAATAATGAAGAAATGGGAACAGAATATACAAAGGATTCTACTGTAACCAATGCAGGACTTATCTATTTATTAAATAAGATTGAATCAACTAAAATTCGTGATGAAAAATATGCAGATCACTGGGAAAAACAAATCATGATCTGGTTATATTTGGATGAAGTTGGTCTAAGTTCAACAGAAAACCATTTAACGGATGCAGAACTTGAAACCATAAAAGCAGCAAGAACACTTAAAGTTACTAACCTAGAGGATTATAATGAAGATGTTACAATCGGTGATAGTTATACAGAATATATTAGAAAATGGGTAGATGAAGCAAAAGCAAAGAATAATGCGAAATATATTAAATTAGAATCAGCAAACCCTATTCCTGTAAAGCAAACAGAAGATAAGAATTTCTATTATACAGATGCTATCAAAGTAACAGGAGAAAATCTTACTACGTATGAAGTAACTCTAGAAAAAATTGAAGGTGCATTTATCAGTGAAGATATAAAATGTAGTAAAAAACTAGAAGGAAAACTTGCAAAAGATAAAGTATTCTATGCATGTATTCCTACAAGCAAAGTAACTGGAGAAGTACAAGATTTAAATATTACTGCTAAAGGAAATTATGACTTAAAAGGAGTCAGCCTATTTAAGAGTGGAGAAAAGCAAAGATTACTTACTCTTAATGGAGATATCTCTCGTTCAGATTTATTGATTGTACGTTTCACAGGAACTCCTTCTACTGGTTTAAGTGTAGGACAAACAGTATATTTTGTTGGCTTAATTGTATTGCTATGTGGTGTTGGTATTATTTATGCAAATGCGAAACCAATTGAGAAAGAACAACAATAATTCTAAAAAGGGCCAGGTACTATTATTTGGCTCTTTTCTTATTTTTATTGGCTTTATTTCGATATTCTGGAACTACTTTTTAAAAATGCGGGATGAAGTATATTCCGACATGAAAATTGCTATGATGAATACAATCCCAACTGAAATTGTGGAAAGTAGTGAACAAGATAAAAAAGAAAATGTAATTGCTGAAAAAGTAGCAATGCCAGAAAATGTTTCCAAACAAGAAGAAGCCAAGACTTATGTCGTGGATTATAGCAAATACTTAGCCGTTTTAGAAATACCAAAAATAGGATTAAAAAGGGGATTCTATAACGTAGATTCCAAATATAATAATATTGAATATAATGTCACCATGGTCAAAGGATCTAGCTTGCCAAATGTAGAGAATGGTAATCTCATTCTAATGGCCCATTCTGGTGATGCATATATTTCTTATTTTGCTTACTTATATCGTCTAAATGTAGGAGATATGGCCTATGTAACATATTTAGGAAAGCGATATGGATATCAAATTGTAAATATTTATCGTGTAGAAAAAAATGGAGTTGTAGTTATCCAAAGGAATGATAGTCGTACTACGTTAACAATGATTACTTGTACCAAGGATGATGATTTTACCCAGACTGTTTATATTGCAGAATTAGTTGAATAAAGAAGGTGGTTAGTATGAATTTATCTTTAATGGAAAAATTAGAAACAATTTATCATTATGTATTTTCATCTTTTCTTTCCATAGAGATGCTTATTCTAAGCCTTCTTTTATTTTTGATTTTAGTAGTAAATTTAAAAAGAAATAATTTTATGATTCAAAAGATTGCCATAGGAATCTATTTAGGATTTGTAATAGGAATTGTCATTAGCTATACTTCTTATGTAAAAACATGTGTAGACTCCTTTGTAAAATTATTTATGAATTATGTCTATTTTCCATCTACGATTGTCTATTTTTTTATTATCTTCTTTGTGTCCATCATGATACTAAGAACACTATTTAGTAAGACATTATCGGTATTTAAGAAGATTGTAAATTTCTTTTTCTTTAGCGTTTTATATTTCTTCTTCATGTCTTTTATTGTCTTAGCAGCCTATGATGGAGTAGACTTATTAGATGTAGCTAATCTATACCAGAATGATGTAATACTATCTCTTGTTCAAGTAAGTAATTTTATCCTAGTCATTTGGATTGTATTTACAGCTTTCTACTGGCTATATCATTATTTTAAGAAAAAGTATGAATAAAAGTGAGAAATCACTTTTTTCTTTTACAGAAAAAAAAGGCATGATATACTTATAAGAGAATAGGGTGATGTTATGAAGAAAAAAGGTTTTACATTAGTAGAGTTATTAATTGTAATTGTTATTCTAGGAATCATCACGGGAATTAGTATTCCATT
>JAFRIU010000032.1 GCA_017432645.1 Bacilli bacterium | reverse complement strand
TATATACTTATTTAAGCTACATATTATTGCTTCTAGAAATGGGAGTTTATCTAACCTTCACATTTCATCCATTAAAGAACTTTATTTTTGAAGATCCTACATCTCATAAATATGGTTTATCTGGGCACACAGAAATGGATCATCATAATCATAAGCATTAAGAAGCTAGATATAATAGAAATAGTTTTTCAGCTTGATTTAAGTTTCTTAGTATATTTTTAAGTTGTGGTGATTGGAATGAAAATACTGATAATTGAAGATGAGTATAATTTAGCGGATGCCATCTCTAGTATGCTAAAGTCTAAAAAGTATAGTGTAGAAATTCAAACGGATGGAGAAGATGGTCTAGAAGAAGCTTTAACAGGTATTTATGATCTAATTATATTAGATGTAATGTTACCTCATAAAAATGGTTTTGAAATTCTAAAAGAATTAAGAGAAGAAAAGATTAATTCAAAGATTTTGATGTTGACGGCAAAAAATACCATTGATGATAAAATGATAGGCTTCAATAATGGAGCGGATGATTATCTAACAAAACCATTTCACATGGAAGAATTAATGGCTAGAGTAAATGTCCAACTTCGAAAGACCAATAACATTTCTAGTGATGCAATGGAATTAGGAGACATCATTTTAAATATTAAGACGATGGAATTATGCAATAAAAATGAAGATCACAAAGTAAAAATCATTGGCAAAGAATTTCAACTCCTAGAATTATTGATGAATCATGCTAATCAAGTCATGGAAAAAGAACAAATATTTGTGAAAATATGGGGTTATGATACAGAATGTGATATTAATACTTTAGAAGCATATATTTCTTTTGTTCGAAAAAAATTAAAATTAGTAAAATCAAAAATCAATCTAAAAGCCATTCGTAATATGGGATATGTGTTGGAGGTAGAAGATGAAAAAGTTAAAGAATAAAGTCTTTTGTGTTATTTTCTTTCTATTGACGCTATTCACATTCATGGTCTTCATAACTTCTACGACAAAGACATACATGGAAAGAAAAAATACCATCTCAGATATGCTTACTAAAATACCAAGAACAATAGAAAATTCAGAGAAAAAAGAGGAGAAAAAAGATCCTGACTTTATACCAACAATGAGGACTCCAGATCAAGATCCAAGAAGAATCTATCTAGATTTCACAATTTATACCATAGTATTAGATGAAGAAGGAAACTATAAAGAAGTAATCAATCACACCAATAATGATGAATTAGATGAAGAAACGATAGAAAAGATTGCGAATAATATCATTCATAATCATAAAAGTGATTTCTATGTTGGAAATCTATATACCAGTAAATATGCTTATACTTTTACTAAGGGCAATACTCTAATTATTATGGATAATACAGAATTAAATAAAGTACTAGTAAACCAGTTACTTTCCAATATATTTTTATTACTAATATGTGAAATAGTAATATTCATTATTGCATACTTCTTAACCAAGTGGATTATTACACCAGTAAAGAATTCCTTTGAAAAACAAAAAATCTTTGTTGCAGATGCATCCCATGAATTAAAGACTCCACTATCTGTAATGATTGCCAGTGCAGATGCTTATTTCAATGATAAAAATGATAAATGGGTAAAAAATATGAAAAATGAATCGGAAAGAATGATTCAATTGGTAACGGAATTATTAGATCTTGCCAAGACAGAGGAAGAACAAGACATCATGATGGAACAAAACAATTTATCCGATATTATAGAAGGATCTATCCTAACGTTTGAAAGTCTATTCTATGATAATAAATTAAAACTAAAATATGATATAGAACCAAATATTGAAATGCTATGTAATGAAAATCTAATCATAGAATTAATGAGTATTTTAATAGATAATGCCATTAAACATTGTGAGGAAAAAGGAAAAGTCATAGTAGATCTTTATAAAAAGAATAAACAAATTATTCTGGAAGTAAAAAATACAGGACTACCAATTAGAAAAGAAGATGAAGAGAAGATATTTGAAAGATTCTACAAGGTAGATACTTCAAGAAATAGAAACTCAAATAACTATGGTCTAGGACTGGCTATTGCTAAGAATATCGTAACAAAACACGGTGGAGAAATAAAAGCACATTCTAGTGATGGATATACTACTTTTAAAGTAACATGGAATCAAAAATAAAAATTTTTGATTCTTTTTTTATTTTTCAGTTTGATTTAAGGTATGACTGCTAAACTGGATAACGTAAGCAGGAAAAAGAAAGAAGAAAAACAAGCAGAAGGAAATAAAGATAATGTATTACTTTCTATTCAAAATGCCAGTTATCAATATAGTGATGCGGAAGGGGATGAATATGCCTTACGAGATGTAAGCTACAATTTTGAAAAAGGAAAATTATATGCTATTCGAGGAAGAAGTGGAACAGGAAAAACAACATTATTATCTTTAATTAGCGGCTTGGAAAGATGTACCGAAGGAAAAATCATATTTGATGGAAAAGATTTAAAAGATATCAACTTAGATTATTACCGTAGTCATGAAATAGGAATTGTTTTTCAAAGCTACAATCTTCTTCCGTTCATGACAGTAAGCGAAAATATTATTCTTTCCATGGATGCCAGTGGAATCAAAGTCGATAATAAAAAAGAAGAAGCCTTAAGACTTATGAAGAATGTAGGCTTAAAAGAAACATATGCAACTCGTAAAGTACTTCGCATTTCTGGTGGAGAACAGCAGCGTGTTGCGATAGCGAGAAGTCTTTCCTATAATACAAAAATGATTGTTGCCGATGAACCAACAGGAAATTTGGACAAGCAAACAGAAAAAGAAATATTAGAAATATTTGAAAAACTAGCTCACGAGGAAGGGAAATGTGTAATCATAGTAACGCACTCTCCAAATGTATGTGAAATGGCTGATCAAGTATATGACTTACAAAAAGTGAAATAAGAATTTCACAGAAAGGTGGTGATAGATGAAGAAAAGAAAGAAAAAGACAAAAAATAATGATAATGATATGAAATATTTGTATATAGTCACATAGGTAGAGATACACTCCTTCTCTACTACCTATCGAGAAAAACAGTAGATAAAATCTACTGTTTTCAGTTTTATTTCAACTTAGTAAGTTACAATAATAACATGAGGAGATGATATATGAATTATTTTCGATAAAAAAGGAATCCATTTTAGAAAAAAAGTGATATAATAAAATAGAGCCCAGTAAGAGTTTCTCTTACTGGATTTTCTTTTGGGAGGAAATATGACAAAGTATGTATTTGTAACAGGCGGAGTAGTATCAGGTCTTGGAAAGGGAATTACCGCAAGTAGTATAGCATTACTACTAAAATCTCGTGGATATAAGGTCTTTATGCAGAAATTTGATCCTTATTTTAACGTGGATCCAGGAACAATGAATCCCATTCAGCATGGAGAGGTTTTTGTAACCTATGATGGTTGCGAAACAGACCTTGATTTAGGACACTATGAAAGATTTATCGATGAGGAATTAAACTACTCCTCTAATATTACCAGTGGAAAAATCTTTAAATCGGTAATTGATAAAGAAAGACATGGAGATTATCTAGGAGCTACAGTACAAATGATTCCACACGTTACCAATGAAATCAAGAATAAAGTATATGAGGCAGGACACTCTAGTGGTGCAGATATTGTCATAACAGAAATCGGTGGTACAGTAGGAGATATTGAATCAGAAAGCTTTATAGAGGCCTTGAGACAAATTCAATATGAAAAGGGAAGCAATTCTACTTTCTTTGTTCACTGTACACTTGTTCCTTTCATTTATGGATCAAATGAATTAAAAACCAAGCCAACTCAAAACAGTGTAAAAGATTTAAGAAACATGGGAATCAGACCAGATGCTTTAGTATGCCGTGTACCATTCAGTACGAGTGAAAGTATTAAAAACAAATTATCTTTATTCTGTTCTGTACCAATTGAAAATGTAATAGACTCAGTAGATGTAAATAATATCTATGAAATTCCAATGAATTATTATAACCAAAAGATAGATGAAATTATTCTAAAACAATTTGAATTACCAATCAAGAAAGCTAATTTAATAGAGTGGAAAAAACTAATTGAAATTGTAAATCATTTAAATAAAGAAGTAGAAATTGCTTTAGTCGGCAAGTATGTTGAATTACATGATGCTTATATATCAGTTGCAGAATCACTAAGACATGCAGGATATAAGTATAATACAAAAGTTAATATCAATTGGATTGACTCAGAAACCTTAGAAAATGATAAGGTAGATTTAAAAGAAGTATTTAAAAATGTCAAAGGAATCTTAGTACCTGGAGGCTTTGGAAGTAGAGGAATTAATGGAAAGATTAAAGCTATTCACTATGCAAGAGAAAATGATATTCCTTTTTTAGGAATTTGCCTTGGTATGCAGCTTGCTGTCATTGAATTTGCTCGTTCTGTTTGTAAGATAGAGAATGCAAATTCAACTGAGTTTGATATGGATACGAAAGAGGCAATTATCGATCTAATGGCAGATCAAAAGTCTATTGTGAATATGGGTGGAACCCTTCGTCTTGGAAACTATGAATGTGCCATCAAAAAAGATACTTTAGCCTGGAAAGATTATAAGAGTGATACGATTTTAGAAAGACATCGTCATCGCTATGAGTTCAATAATAAATATCGAGAATTGCTAGAACAAAATGGAATGGTTTTCTCTGGTATGAACGAAAAAGCAAACCTAGTAGAAATCATTGAATTACCAAAATTAAAACACTTTATAGCTTGCCAATTTCATCCAGAGTTTAAATCACGTCCACTAAAACCAGCTCCATTGTTTGATTCCTTTGTAAAAGCAAGTATTGATAATAAATAATATGACTATTCAAAATAGAGTATATGAATTTCTAAAAACAATCCCAAAAAATAAAGTAGTAACCTATGGACAAATCGCAGAGTACTTAGGAAATCCTAAACTATCTAGAGTAGTCGGAAACATTCTCCATAAGAATCCAGATCCTATTCACTATCCTTGCTATAAAGTAGTCAACCAAAAAGGATATTTATCTCCTCATTTTGGGGATGGTGGAATAGAAGTACAAAAAGAAAGATTAGAAAAAGATGGGATTAAAGTAATCAATTATCGTATTGATTTAGAAAAATATCAATGGAAATATTAAGCAGATGAAAAGTCTGCTTTTTTGTGATATAATGCGCATAGAAACAGGAAGAGAGGAATCTAAATGAATTTACAAGGAAGGAATCAAAAACAAAGAGAGTTTTTTAATAGTAAAATAGATACCTATGATGATGATCATAGTGAATTTATGAAAACGAAAGAAGCAATCACAGAAAATCTAGAAGAGAATGTAGAAAGAATACTAGATTTAGGTGCTGGAACAGGACTAGAATTAATTTCTTTATTTGAAAAATATCCAAATGTTAAAGTAACGGTAATTGATATTTCTGAGAACATGTTAGAAAAACTTAAAACAAGAAGTTTTGCTGATCAGGTAACGATCATTTGTGGAGACTTTTTTGAAACAGATTTTGGAAAAGACTATGATGCAGTAATCTCTACCTCAGCACTTCATCACTTTAAACAGGTAGAAAAAGCCATTCTTTATAAGAAAATATTTGATTGTTTAAAGGAAGATGGATATTTCATCAATTGTGATAGAATTGCCTTAACAGATGAATTTCAAGAAGCACAATTATATCTATTAGAAAATGAAATAGATAAACATAAACACATTGATACACCAATTACTCTAGGAAATGAATTATATTTATTAAAAGAGACTGGTTTTAAACTAATTACTCTAAATGATGTAGATAAAGAAGAATATAAACTAATCAAAGCCATGAAACCAAGAAGAGGATAGAATATGGAAAAGTATAAAATGGAACCATATAAAGAAGAATATTATGATTTTGTATATGAAGCAAAAAAGAATGCTTATCAAAAATACGTGGAAGAATGTTGGGGAAGCTGGAAAGAAGAGGAACAAAAAGAGTATTTCAAAAAATTTATGAAGACTTACCAAAACAGTTCTTATATTATCAAAGTAGAGAATAAACCGGTTGGTTTCTATAATGATAGTGAATTAGAAGATGGAAGTTATGAGATAGGAAATATTTGTATTATTCCAGAATATCGAGGAAGAGGAATAGGTACTAGCATTTTAAAAGAAAAACTAGAAGAGCACAAGGATCAAAATATTAGAATCCAGTTTTTTAAACAAAATCCTGTAGGAGAATTATATAAAAGATTAGGATTTATCCCAGATGGAGAAACAGAGTTCCATTATCAAATGATAAAGTTAAAATAGGAAGAAATATTATATTCCTTTTTTTGTACTTAAAAATCATTTATGCAAAGAAGAAACGTTAAAAATCTTTCTTATTTATAGATAAATAATACGATTCATCTAATACAATCATTGTAATTTTTATCCTCGTATGATACACTCAATATAGAAAATGGAATTCATTTTGATAAAGGAGAGATGAATATGAAAGACATTACAACATTATTTAAACCAAAATCAGTAGCGGTTATTGGAGCTTCCAGTAAACCAGGAAAAGTAGGAAATATTGTTGTTAAAAATTTATTGAATAGTGGATATCAAGGAAAGATCTATCCAATAAATCCAAAAGAAGAAGTTATTGAAGGATTAAAGAACTATCATTCTGTCCTAGAGGTTCCTGAAGAAATAGATTTAGTCGTAGTTTCTATTCCTGCTGCAGCCGTAGCAGATGCTGCAAGAGAATGTGTAGAAAAAAAAGTAAAGAATATGATTGTCTTAACAGCAGGTTTTAAGGAAATTGGCAAAGAAGGAGCAGAACTAGAAAGAGAACTTGTAGAAATTGCGAGAGAAGGTGGAATGAACATATTAGGACCAAATGTCATTGGTTCCATTGATACCAAATCTCCAATTAATGCTTCTTTCGGACAATTAATGCCGCATCAAGGAGACATTGCTTTCATTTCTCAAAGTGGAGCTATGCTAGTAGCTATTCTTGACTGGAGTGTATCCGTTGGAATTGGTTTCAGTAAAACGATTAGTATTGGAAATAAAGCAGATATTTCAGAAATTGATTTAATTGAGTATCTAGGAGATGACCCGGATACCAGTGTTATTTTATGCTACCTAGAAAGTATCTCAAATGGAGATGAATTCTTAAAAGTGGTTTCTGAAACATCTAAGAAAAAACCAATTGTTATTTTAAAATCAGGATCTAGTAGTGCAGGAGCCAAAGCAGCATCTTCTCATACAGGAGCTTTAGCTGGTAGTGATATGGCTTATGATTTAGCTTTTGAAAAAACAGGAGTTATCAGAGCACATAGTATGACAGAACTATTTGATTTAGGATTGGCTTTCTCTAAATTATCTCTTCCAAAAGGAGATAGAGTAGCCGTTGTAACAAACGCTGGTGGAGGAGGCGTAGTAACAGCCGATGCAGTGGAAAAGGCGGGACTAAAAATGGCCACGCTTTCAGATGAAACAATCTCTGAATTAAAAGAAGCCTTACCAGTAGAAGCTAACGTAGTAAACCCAATCGATGTTTTAGGAGATGCGAGTCCAGAAAGATATAGTATCGCCTTAGAAAAAGTAGCTCATGATCCAGGAGTAGATGCCGTAATTGTCATGACATGCCCAACTGCATCTGCCCAACCAGTACCAATTACAGAGGCTATCATAAAAACAGCCAAAGAAAATCAGGAAATCCCAATGTTTTCTGTAAATATGGGTGGAGTAACTTTTGAAAAATCAAAAGAAATGTTAATGGATGCGAATATGCCTGTATATACTTTCCCAGAAACTCCAGTCGAGGTATTAAAGGAAATGTCAAAATATACAACTTATTTAAAAGAGTCTAAGAATGCTGAATTAGTATCAATATCTGATGTAGATAAACAAAAAGTAGAAGAGATATTTGAAAAAGTAAGACAAGATGGAAGAGATGCTCTACTTGGTAGTGAAGCGTATAAAGTAGCTAGTTATTATGGAATCCCTTCTACACCTGTTGTTCTTGCAACAACAAAAGAAGAAGCTGCTAGTATTGCAGAAGAGATGGGCTTCCCGGTTGTTTTAAAAATAGCTTCTGATAAAATTCTACATAAAACAGATATGGGTGGAGTAAAAGCAAACATCAAAACAAAAGAAGAAGCACAAGAAACTTTTGAACTTATCATGGAAAATGCCAAGAAAGCTTATCCAGACGTTGTTCCAAACGGTATAGAAGTACAAAAAATGATGCCACAAGGCCAAGAAATTATCATTGGTATGATGAGAGATGCAAGCTTTGGACCAATGATTGTATTTGGAATGGGTGGTATCTATGTAAATCTAATCAAAGATGCTTCCTTCAAATTAGCGAAGAATTTAACTAAACAAGACATTTATAAACAAATTGAATCTACGAAAGCATACACTCTATTAAAAGGCTATCGAGGAGAAGCTCCTTGTGATATAGATGCTCTTGTAGATACAATTGCAAGAATCGCTAAATTAACATTAGATTTCGATGAAATTGATGAACTAGATATTAATCCAGTATTTGCCTATGAAAATGGTAGTTCAGCTCTAGATGTAAAAATCAAAATTCACTAATAACAGTGAATTTTTCAGGTGAGAAACAAATTTTTTAGGAAATAGGAGGATAAAATGAAGAAAAAAAATAAAATATTCCTAATAGGTTTTATGATCATTTTGATCATATTTTGCTTGATCATATCAAATAGACAAGAAATCAAAACAATAAAGAGTGAAAAGCAATTACTAAATCTCTATGAATCTAATAAGTATGATTCCATATCATTTTTAGAGAGAATGCTAACTCTACCATTCAGTGTATTCTTAGAAGATAATAGAGTTTATCGGAAATATGATACAACCGATTGGCTAGTAGAAAATTCCTACCAATCTGTAGATTATGTAACAACTTCTGGTATGGAAGAAAAAGACTATTCTAAAACGAATATTCAAGTAGAAGGAGTAGATGAAGCAGATATTATTAAGACGGATGGAGATTATATCTATTCTATTTCTGAAGAAAATATCATCATCACCAATGTAAAAGATCCGGAGAATATCAAGATAGAAGCAACAATCAGTAGCCCTTCTGCTATTCCTAATGAATTACTATTATACAAAAACTATTTAATAGGAATCTTCTATGGTAAAGAAGATGGATATTATCATCAAAATACTCTAGTAAAAGTATATGACTTAACGAATAAAACCTCTCCTAAACTAGTAAAAGAATTTGAATTATATGAAGCATACTATACCAGTAGATGTATAGAAGGAAAACTTTATATCTTTTCCAAAGGCTTTTTAAGAAAAAAAGATGGTAAGATTGAAAGAAAATATCAAGAAGACAAAGAAACAAAAAAGATTAGTTTGAATAATATAAAATATTTAAAGAAAAATCCAAGTAGTATTCAAACCTTGATTGCAGAATTAGATTTAAACAGTATGAGTAAGGTAAAAGTAAATTCCTATTTAATTAATATTGCGAATGCTTATGTATCAAAGAATAATATCTATCTTTTAAATACGAAGTATGAAAATCAAGTAAATATTCTTTCTCTATTTGGTTATAAAGGAGTCATTGGATTCTTCGAATCTGTAGAACAAAACTATGAGAATATTACAGAAATCTATAAGTTTAAAATAGAAGGCGGAGTATCTTTACAAGCAACAACAAAAGTAACAGGATCTATTATTAATCAATATTCTCTAGATGAAAAAGAGGGAAAATTAAGAATCGCTTTAGAGACAGGGGAAGGGACCAAAATTACTGTTTTAGATGAAAAACTACATCTAGTAGGAGAAAGTGAAAAAGTAGGAGAAGGAGAAAGAATGTATGCTTCTCGTTTCATAGGAGATAGAGCTTACTTAGTAACCTATTTAAATACCGATCCATTATTTGTATTTGACCTATCTAATCCTGCCAAGCCAAAAGTAATGGGTGAATTAGAAATACCAGGATATAGTACCTATCTACATCCATATGATGAAAACCATTTAATCGGAATTGGAATGGATACAGAACAAGTTATTAATCGAGATGAAGAAGGTAAAATAATCAGTAATTGGGATACGATAAAAGGTATGAAAATGTGTCTTTTTGATGTATCGGATATTCTTTCTCCGAAAGAGATTGCTAAGACAACAATAGGAGATAGAAGAACGGTATCTGCAGTTTTAACGAATCCAAAAGCTTTACTATTCTCAAAGAATAAGAATTTACTTGCTATACCAGTAAATAATTATGAAGAAGATTTTTCTGTGAAAGCTAGTGAATCTAATGATATAGAAGTTGAGAACTTTAAATCTCCTGAAAAAGAAGCGATATCCGAAGGATACTTTGTGTATCATATAGATTTAGAAGATGGATTCCAATTAAAAGGAACCATTACTCATGAAAAAACAACCACCAAATATTATGAATGGAATCCTTCTAAGTTATTAAGAGGACTATATATAGATGATAATTTATATACAGTCTCAGAAAATAACATCAAAGTAAATGATTTAAAGGACTTAAAAGAAATTAGTAATCTAAAAATAAAAGGAGTAGAGAAAAATGAAAAATAAAACAGAAGAACGCGTAATATCTCATATTGTATCTTTAGTCTTAGGAATTATTTCTATTGTTACAATCTTATTTTGGTATATATCCATTCCAACAGGAGTAATCGCAATCATACTAGGAATCAAATCTTATAAGAAAGAGAATAAGACTTTAGGTCTATCTGGAATGATTACAGGAATCGTAGGAACTTCTCTATGTTTATTAATTTATATTTCTTTAGTAATTGTTTTAATTCTACAAAATCTATAATAGGAAGGAATCTATGACAAGAGAAGAAGTTAGAGAATGGATTAGTAAGCAAAAAGAAGTAGCTAAAGAAGATTTAGAGTACTTTGTTAACTACTTCTATGTGTTGATAAATAGTAAGTGGTTAGAAGAGGATCATTTCGATGAGTGGTTAAAACAAGCTTTGGAATATAAAATCTTTCTATATGATGAAAACGATGAAGTTTATAAACGATTAGGACCGGATTGTAAAGGATTAAGAGATTCTAAGAAGAAGAGAATTTATATTCGAAAAGATCTTCCAGACCCTTTGCTTGAAATGACCATTTATCATGAAATGCATCATGCAATCCAAACCAATCCTGAAAATGATGAAGTAGGAATCAATCAAAAAAGTAATTTTGGAAGACTCATCATGGAAGCTCAGACGCAGTATTTTGCCGAAAAAATATATGAAGAAATCCATGAAATGCATTTTGAAGAAAGAGAAATTCCATCGGAACAATTAAGAATGCTCCCTGGGGGAACAATCCTATCTAAATTACATAATTATGAGATGTATGATGCAATTTTAACAAAGCTAAGTATTTTATTAGGTGTAGATAAAGAATTCTTCATAAATATAAACTTTCAATATCAAGACGATATAGGAATGAAAAAACTAAGAGAAAAATATGAAGAAAGAAAAAAGAAGTATCATTTTCCATATAAGTTTGAAGAGTTTATGTTTTATTTGGATTGTATTTACTGCATAGATTTATTAGCATACAAGGAAAATCCTGATAAAGAGAATATTCTAAATGGGAAAAAAACCAAAGAAAAGTATCAAATATATGAGGGAATAGGATACGATATAGGAGGAAACTTATCACTAGGGCTACAATTTAATTATTTAGACGATTTGGATAGAAAGTATTTTATGTGTCTTTATGATTACAATGGTCCTTTTGAAGAATTTGGAAGATATTTGTTTAAAAGCAGCACAAGAGCTTTATGCAGTCAATTAATCAATCTTCCATACCCTGCAGTAGAAGAACAGGACGCAGGGCAAAAATAAATATACAAAATCAAAAAAACATGATACAATACAGCACATATAAGGAGTGAATATGGAAACAAAATATACAGGAAGACAAGTTGCCATCTTGACCGATGTGCATGGTCTTTTAGAGCCATTAGAAGCAATTTTAGAAGATATTCGAAGAAGAGGAATTACAGAAGTCTTTTCTTTAGGAGATAATATTGGCGAGGGACCAAATCCTGCCGAAGTAGTGAATTTACTAGAGGAAAATGGTGTCATATCTATTGCGGGAAATGCAGAAGAATATGTTAGATTGGGATTGGCACCTTTTCCTTATGTATATGGAGACAAGAAGGCAAGAAGTTTGTGGACATTAGGAAAGTTAGGAGAACAAGAAAGAGGAATTATAGAACTTTATCCCCATTTTATAGAACTAACGCTAGGTGGACAAAATATAGGATTATGTCACTTTGCCAATGATGTTAGATGGGATTTTGGTAGTCATAGCACTTGGACTTACCAAGGAGGCTTTGATTTTTCTAGAACAGGAAGAAGACTAGATCCCAATGCTTTCCAACAGTTTATGGTAACAAATACAAAAGAATCACAAGAGGAAATGGATGAAATACTAGAAAGGCATTCTATGGAAGATCCAAGAATAAGGGGAGTATTAGATGCAAGAAGAGATCCACTATTTGGAGGCAAAACAATGGACTTCTTCGATGCGATTATCCAAGGACATGTACATTGGAAATTATATGATCCAAATGATGGAGAAAAAAGACCATCCTTTTATTCTATTCGAGCAGCGGGAATGGCATATAGGGAAGATAGAACAGATACAGCTTCCTATGTCATATTAAGAGAAAAAGCAAATCACAAAGGTTTTGATCTAGAAGAAATATTAGTTACTTTTGATCGTGAAAAAATGGTTGCGACGATCCTAAATCTTACTAATCCAGGAGATCCAATTAGAAAATTTGCTTGTATTACACCAGAAGAAACTGCTAAACTAAGATAAAGAAAGGAAGTAGAAATATGAATAGTTTAGAACTAAAAAGAAATGTAGATGGTATCAATGGATGGATTGAGGAAAATCAATCTAAAATTGGAAATGCCAATATGTATGAAATCATGGATCAGATGTTAAAAAGGAATCTTTTAAGAGAGGTTGAAGGACAAAATGAGGAATTAGATGCTTCTATAGAAAGAATGATAGAATTAAGAAATCAATCTATTACAGAATTTCAATCTGTTGTACCAGAAAGTAAAGCTTCTTTTGAAGCAGTAAGAAATGGCCTACTAGTAGAAAGTGAAGAGGAAAAGAATTTACTATGTAAAATTCAAAGTATTGCTTTCTTTATCTATAATAGTAGAAAAAGAGGTTTTGGTGGAGATATCATGATGGAACAAGAAGACCAAGAATTCCTTGCTAAAAAAGACTTTAAACATGACAATCGTGAAGAGGTAATTTCCCTAGTAAATGCTTACAATAAAGCAAGTGATGAAGTAAAAAAGGTTGCTTATCCATTATGTAATTGGATTGTTAAGAATTCAATTCAAAGAATTCAAGATATTGTGGAAAATATTTGTCCTCTTGTTAAACCAACTTCTGATACAGATAACTATTCTCTATAATGAGGCAAATATGACAACATTGCAGCAAATAAAAGACGTAATCAACAAGATTCTAAGTGTAGAAGGTATAGGAAAGCATCTTTACTTCTTTGGAGGGGCTATGCCCTATATTTTAGAAGGGGAAGAATCGGAGAGAGAGCATTCTGACATAGACGTATTAGTAGATGCTTCTTACATGGAAGAATTAAGAAAACTTTTAAAAGCACACCAATTATATCGACCAAAAAGAGACTCTCTAAATTTGGGCTTTTCAGGAGACTATGGCCTAAAGGTATTCATAGATGACGTTTACGTAGAATTTGAACCAGTAACGATTGAAGAAAATGTTTTGATAAGAAAAAGTTTCAGTCCTAATTTAGAAATAGTAGGAGTAGAATCCATTCCTTTTGTGGAGTTAACCGATCTTATCATTCCTGTGCAAATAGATGGAGTAGATACATTTTCTGTAACTCTTGAGTTTATAAAAGCAAGTAAAGAATTAGCCGTTGAAAAATACGGAGTACCAAGTATCCGAGAAAAAGATTTAAAAGACATAGACTTTATTAATCAGTCAGGAATAGATCCAAAAAAGTATGAAAGAGTAAAAAAAGAATTTTCTTCTTCTACGATAAAAATGAAGAGTTATGAAGAAGCAAAAAAAGAATCAAATAAGTAGTGCATCAACACTACTTTTTCTTTGGAAAAGTATTTCAAAAAGAATAAAATCTGTTAAAATAATAATAGGTGAGAATATGGAAAAGAAAAGATTAATCTCAATAGGAATCATAGTTTTCCTTCTATTAGTTGGAATTCTTACAATCATTCTAATCAATAATAGAACAGCTTTAACGATAACTTTGGATATTAACCCTAGTATGGAAATTCATCTAGGAAAGAATGAGAAAGTAAGAAATATTATAGCCCTAAATGAAGATGCCAAAGAGCTAATTAATAAAGATCTAAACGGAAAATCCATCGAAGAAGTTTTTGGTACGATTGCCGAAAAAGTAATTAAAAAAGACTATATAGAAGATGGAAAAGTAATAATTCTTATTTCCTTCAAAGGTAAGGAAAACAAAGAAAAAATAAATGAAGTAATTAATAAAAGTTTCCAAGAAAAGAATTTCGCGACTGAAATCATCGTCATAGAAAACATTACCAAAGAGGATGAGAAGTTTGCTAAAAAGAACCATATAACTCCAGCCAAAGCAGCATATATTCAATCTATTACTAAGGAAAATGAGAAAATTTCCACAACGAGTTTATTAGACAAATCCATAAAAGAATTGCAAGAGACCCAAAAAACAGGTAGATATTGTGAGGAAGGATATCATCTAGAAGGGCATTTTTGTTCAAGAGAAATAGGAGTAGCGGCTACTTCTACAGGAAAAATATGCCCAACAGGATATTATGAATATGAAGAAAAATGCTATTTGGAAGTCCCATCGGAAGAAGGAAATGAGCTTGTTTGTAGAGAGGGATTCCTATTAGAAGACAATCAGTGCATTCATAGAGAAACTGCTTCTTTAGAAGAAGAATATACTTGCGAAAGAGGCGAATTATTAAGAAAAGGTGATGTAAGTCCTGTAGGTGCAATAGATAACGATAAAATGTATTGTATAGATAAATCTACTGGACAGGAACCAACACTAAGATGTCTTACGATTAATCATATAATGATTGAAGGAAAATGTTACGTTGGACCAGCACCAGTCATCAATGGAGGATGCCTAAACGGAGATCCATTAGTAAATGGAGGATGTTACTCTCCAGATGATGGAGATCAATGGGTTTGCCCAAATGGACAAATCTATGAGAAATCAAAAGATATCTATGTAGATTTATGCCCAGATACCTTTACTTACCTAGAACCAACCATTACAGGATACACTTGTCCAAAGGATTTTACGCAAGAAGAAGATCAATGCGTCAAAATAGAAAAAGAAGAAACTCGACATAATAAATATTGCCCAACAGGCTATACAATGTTAGAAAATGAAAGATGCATTGACCAAAGTCAAACAGCTGAAAAAGAAGATGGACTCGTTTGCCTACAAGAAAACACAAGATTAAAAGACAATCAATGTATTCTATATGAAACAATTGACGCAAAGCACTCTTAAGAATAGGAAAACTAATTGACAGAGAGAAAGAATCGCTATATCATTATTCTAGGCTAAAAATGAAGAGGGATAAAATGAATAGAGAAAATGAAAGAAAAGCACTATATTCTTTGATGCAGAAGACTTCTTCTTTTTCCTTTTTGTTTTTCAAAAATAAATAAGACAAACTATAAAATAGGTTGTCTTATTTTTTTGCCTAACTCTATGAAATAGGAGGAAATATGAATAAGAAAAAATGGGGAGAATACGAAATTGCAGGAAACCAGGAGATTAATAAAAACATTTATGAAATTCTTCTAGAAGGAGAGAATGTTGATATTCAGCCAGGACAATTTGTAAACGTCAGAATACCAAATCAGTTCTTAGCTAGGCCTTTTTCTATCGCAGATTTTGATAAAAATCAAATACACATTGTATACAAAGTAGTAGGAAGAGGAACCGAGACATTATCCAAAGAAAAAGTAGGGAATAATTTAAAAGTATTAACAGGATTAGGAAATGGTTTTGATTTAGATGAAAAGACAACAAAACCAGTTTTAATTGGAGGCGGAACGGGAGTAGCTCCAATCTATTATCTAGCTCGCAAATTACTAGAAAAAGGGATAGATCCAAGAATTATTCTAGGCTTTCGCACCAAAGAAGAGAGTATTTATTTAGAAAAATTTCGATCATTCAAAAATTGTCAGATTGCTTATGAGAGTGATCACTTACTTGTAACAGATTATTTAAAAGAAAATAATTATGATTACTTTTATGCATGTGGGCCAAAGCCGATGTTAAAGGCTATATCAGAATTGACTGAAATAGATGGAGAAGTGAGTCTAGAAAGTAGAATGGCTTGTGGGATTGGACAATGTAAATGCTGTAGTACAGAAACAACAGAAGGAATGAAAACACTTTGCAAAGAAGGCCCGGTTTTAAAGAAAAGGTTGGTGAAATGGTAATGGAAAAAGATACAAAAGTAACATTAAGTGGTTGGGAACTAGATAATCCTATCATCCCAGCTAGTGGAACTTTTAGTTATGGGTATGAATTTCAAGAGTTCTATGACATCAACAAACTAGGAAGCTTCTCCTTTAAGGGAACCACTAAATATCCTCAAAAAGGAAATCCTCTACCACGAGTAGCAGAATATGATTCGGGACTAATTAACTCTGTAGGACTAGAAAATCCTGGCATTCATAAAGTAATCGAAGAAGAATTACCAAAAATAAAAGAAGTGTTTCATAAAAAGGTAATTGCGAATATTGGAGGAAATTCCCTAGAAGATTTTATTTATAACTGCCAATTAATAAATACTTGTGACCAAGTTGGAATTATAGAGTTAAATGTAAGCTGTCCCAATGTTCATGGAGGAAAGATTCCTTTTGGAACCAATCCTCAACTAGTAAAAGAAATCGTAAAAGAAGTGAAAAAAGTAACGAAAAAACCAGTCTATGTAAAACTTTCACCCAACGTCACAGATATTGTAGAAATTGCGATTGCCTGTGAAGAGGCAGAAGCAGACGGCTTGGTATTAATCAACACCCTTCAAGGAATGAGAATTGACCTAAAAACTGGCAAACCAATACTAAGTAAAATTATGGGAGGCTGTTCTGGTCCGGCCATTTTTCCGATTGCAGAAAGAATGGTATACCAAGTATATGAACAGGTAAAGATTCCTATTATCGGAGTAGGAGGAATTGATAGTGCCGAAAAAGTACTGGAAATGATGTATGCAGGCGCAACAGCTATTGAAATAGGAGCAGCCAATCTGGTAAATCCATGGGCTTGCTCAGAAATAATTGATGACCTACCCGCTACAATGGAAAAGTATGATATTAAATGTTTAAGAAAAATCATTGGAAAAGCTCATCGATAAGAATTTGACAAAACCAAATCGAAATGATAGGATATGACAACGAAGAAAGGAAGAAAACGTATGGAAATCAACCTAGTTGAAGCATTAGATGCAACACAAGAAATCCTAAAAAAAGATCAAGCCGTTCCATTTGGAAAATACTCATCGGTCTATGTTTCGCCAACTGGTAACGTAAAATCCGTATTACGAGAATATCATCAAAATGAGAAAGTTTTAACAATAGGTGCAATGGGTGCCTACGCATATGAAGCTATGCTATATGGTGCAAAAGAAATTGATTTATTTGATATCAATATTCTCCAGTATTTGTATTATGAATTAATTAATTTAGGAATCAGAACATTTTCTTTTGAGCAATTCATTCATAATTTCACAACGTATTTTTCTAATAATGAATTTGAGAAAAAAAATCTATTCATAGATATTAAAGAATTATTAAAGAAAGAAGATACAGTAGCGACAGAGTATTTCAAAAAACTATTAGAGATTTACTCAAGAGAAGAAATCATTCAATCCAGATTATTCAATGATTTAAATGCTAATAGAGAGCTACTGGAAAGGCATTCTTCTCTGTATAATGAGAAAGAATTCTATCAAATTAAAAATCTTTTGCTTTCAAAAGAAGTTTATTTAAATTATCAATTGTGCGATGTTGTAGATATTAAAGAACATTTTACTACTCAATATGATTTGCTTCTATTGGATAATGTTTTACAGTTCTATCAAAAAATACCAAGACTAGATACTGTTTCTAAAGTAAATGATTGGGTAGAGAGTACTGTAAAAAAAGTATTAAAAGAGAACGGCAAAGGAGAAATCTGCTATGGCCATCGATATACGGCTCTTTATATGATGGAATTATGTAGAAAGTTAGATCCGGCATATCCATACTATGATGAACTATATGGTATTTTTAGACTGAAACTAAAAAAAGATGGAATTATACCCAAGCTATATGAACTATCCGACTATTACACGGTAAATATCTTTCAAGAAGGAAATCCTCTTGATAGTTTCTCAAAGCATTGTTTCTTATCCTATGATAATGGAGAAAATCTACCTGTTAAAAAGAAAATAAAAATCATAGAAAAGGTATAAAAAGAATAGCATTTCCATCATGAGTATGTTATAATAACCCCCATATAAGGGGGCTTTTTTTATGGAGATAAAAGAATGTACACTTCTATCTGATAAACAGGTCTTTGGAACAAACAAATTAGAAACGATTACTAAAACAAAGAATCAATGCTCTATAACTGACTTAGCGATTGCTTTAGGAGCATCAGTATGTGAAGAACACTTAGAACATGATAAATCACCCAAAGGAAGACTAAGTACCTGTTATGCCCTGGCTTCTAAAGAAGGCTCTGCCAATGTCAGTATGATAGACTACAGAGGAAATAGAAGTTGGTGTTTATCAGGAAGTCGTTCGATGTCTATTAGACCAGTACTATATAGTAATGATTTAAGAGATTCTTTTAGATGCCCCATTTTAAATTTAGAAGATTGCATGGAAGTAGAATTTGGAGAATATCCACAAGATGCAGTAGGTAGATTAACGGCAACACTAGAAGAAAAATATCAAAAACAAGAACTAACAAAAACCGGGAAGAGCTATACAATAGATGGCAAAAAAGGCTATGATATAGAAAGTTTCCTACCACAGCCAATAGAAGAATATGAATATGATGGCAAAAAATATGTAAGAATTATCTATCAAAATGGATTTTCTCATATTCTTTCTAATGAAAAAAGATATCACAAAGGAGACTTCTTATGGTTAGAAGTATCTCCAATCAAGTGGATAATAGAAGAAAAAGAAGGCCTTCTCATTAGCAAAAAGATTTTAATGTCTGGCATTCGTTTTTGTAAAAATGAAGAATATCAGGGAGACTTTAAACAAACGGAAGTTTATCAATTCTTGAATGAGTATTTTGCCAAAGAAATTATAGCAACGGAGAAAGGAAAAAGTCTACCAAAAATGATAAATAGAAATAATCCTTATCAATTGAATTTTCAAAAAGTAAAAGAAGAGGATATCATTATAGGAGCCATTGCAGCAGATATTCCTTTATTTATTCATGGGGCATCTTCTTCTGGAAAATCTTCTAGAGTAAAACAAATCGATCCAAATTGTGTAGAAATACACATGGAAAATGCTAGTCTAGAAAGTTTTATTGGAAAGAGCGTTTATAATCAGGAAACAGGAGAAATGAGAGATATTCCACCGACTTGGTACCAAAGAATCCTAAATCTTTGTACACAAGAACCAGAAAAAAATCATATTCTTTTCTTTGAAGAATTTACCAATGCTACTCCAACAATTCAAGGAAAAGTAAACAATGTTGTATTAGATAGAATCCTAGATGGCAAGTGGCCTCTACCAAAAAATGTACGTATAGTTGCTGCTGGAAATGAAGTAGAAGACTCTCTTGCAGCCAACCCAATCGCTGAACCAGTCTTCAATCGTTTTGCTCATGTATATATTAAGACGACAACAAACGAATGGTTAAAGTGGGCTAGAGAAAATCACATTCATCCAGCTATCTATTCTTATATTTCATACCGAAAAGGAGAAACATTAAGAAGTAAATATGATGGAAATTATCCTAATGCAGATCCAAGAAAATGGGAAATGGCTTCCAAGATTTTATATCAAACGGGCAGTGTAGAAATGCTAAGATCTCTAGTCGGAGAAGAAATTACTCAAGATTTCATTGATTTTTGTAAACAATCTGTTATTACGATAGGAGACGTTTTAACGGGAAATTATAATGAAATGGAACTAGAATATTTAAATGCTGCAGAGCGCTATGCAACTATTATGGCTTTATCTCAAGTAGAGGAAGAGCATGTAGAAGAAATAAGAGAGTTCACAGAAAAATTAGGAAAAGAATTCCAAACTCTTTTTGATATCCTTTGGTCACAAGATCAAGAAGAAAGACTCGAAATATTAGCCGGACTACGAGAGGTAAAAGTCCTAAAAAAGGAATGGAAAAATGTTTAGTATTGAGGATGTAAAAAGGCAAGTATTAATAAAATATCCCATCTTTGCTAGTATCATTTTAAATACAACATATAAAGAAACAAACGCAGTAAAAACATCCGCAACCGATGGAAAAACAATTTATTATAATGCAGCCTATTTAGAAACTCTTCCACTAGCAAATCAGCAATTTATCCTTGCTCATGAAGTATGTCATATTGCCTTTTGTCATATTCTAAGATTAAGAGGAAAGAATCAAAAAGTATGGAATACTGCAACGGATGCCATCATTAATCAATTTCTAAGAAAAGACGGATTAACTCCAATCGAAGGAGCAGTCAACATTCCTGATGCACTAGACTATGATGCCGAAGAATTATATGAAAAATTACTACGAGAAGGAAGGCAAGAGACGGGTCATGATAGTCATGAAATGTGGGAAGAAGTTTTAAAAAAAGATACAAAAACACCATATCCAGAGATGAAAGATATTGAAAAAAGAATTTTTCATGGAATTCAAAGAAAACGACAGGAACAAATAAAAAGGATAAAAGAAGACTTCCTTCAAGAAGAAAAAAATCTATTAGACAACAGTAGACCTTTCCCAGAAATAAGAGAAAAGCAAATTCTCATTAACTGGCACACCTTTTTAAGAGACAGTATGAAAAAAGACTTGGATTGGTCTTATCAAAATGCAATGATTGAAAATGGAATCGTTACTCCACAACTACAGGAAATTTCTTATCCAGAAGCTGAGGTATTACTAGATACAAGTGGATCGATTCGAGAAGATCAATTAAGAACGTTTTTAATGGAATGTAGAAATCTAGTTGCTCTTACCAATTTAAAGATAGGCTGTTTTGATCAAAAATTTTATGGATTTCACAAAATTAGAAGCATAAAAGATTTAGAAGAAATGCCAATTCACGGTGGAGGAGGAACAGATTTTAATATAGCTCTATCTGCTTTTGATAGAAGAGTAGAAAACAAGATCCTATTTACCGATGGGAAAGCATATATGCCAAAAAAAGCAATGTATGTCCTTTGGATTGTAATGGGAGAAAAAATTTATCCAAAAGGTGGTAAAGTTATCTATATTTCTAAAGAAGACATAGAAAAAAGAAAAATAAAAGAGAAGACTAGATAATCTTCTCTTTTATAGATATAATAATACTAACAGGAGGGATATTGTGACAGGAATTCTATTAGCCATCTTAGTAGCCATTATTTGGTCTATCGGAGAAGTAAACTATTCCAAAGTATCCAAAAAATATGATAGAGCTAATGTTTATTTATATACTTTTTTTGTAAGGACTGTTATCTATATCGGAGTGGTAGTATTCTTTCAATTCCATTTAATAGGAACATTCAATCCAGCGGTATTTTCTTCTACACTGCCTATCATTGTTTGTGACTTATTTGCTTCACTATCGATCAATATGGCAGTAACCAACGGGAAGCTTTCCATAGTAAGTCCTATCATGGCTGCTTATCCAATGGTAGATATTATCTTAGGTATTCTACTTTTACATGAGAAAACTTCGCCCTTAGAAATAGCATTAGTAACGATAATTAGTATATCAATCATCATCTTAGCCATTCATCCAGAAATTGGTGAAACAGCAACCCATCCAAAGAAAGGAATTCTTTTTTCTATTCTTTATATGTTACTCGCAGCATTCTCTATCTACTTTGAAAAGACTATTTATAACGCAAATTACACAGTTTATCACTTGTATTATTACAAAGGTCTTGTCTATGGAGTTGTTAGTTTATTCTTTGGATTTGTTATATCTTCCACCGCTACTAAATTAAAAAAACCAACAGTAGATATTATAAAAGGATGCGGTATCACTCCTACTGGAAACGTTATAGACTCTTTCGCACTAAGTGCAGAAAATGTTTCTATCGTAACCCCAATCAGTTCCTTATATGCGGCTATTACTCATTTTATTAGTAGATTTTATTTAAAGGAAAAAGTAACGCTAAAGGAAAAAATATGTGTAGGGATAATCTTAGTTTCTACTATCATATTAATTTTTCAAAAAATATAAAAGGAGCAAGTTTTTGCCCCTTAATCTATATACAGAGGATCTTCACATTATACAGTGAACCTTCCTCAATAGTAATATATGTAAGAAAAACAAATTGATACCAAAAGAAGAATATTTTTAGAAAAAGAACACAAATTAAAAAGGAGAAGAATATGGATTTAAAAGAAAGTAAACAAAAATTAGAAGAAAGTCTTGCCTCAATTGAAGAAATCAGGAGGTTACTTTGACTTACCAAAGAAAGAAGAAAGAATCCAAAAGTTAGAAGAAGAAACCAAATCTCTTGATTTTTGGAATAATCATGAAAAAGCAGAAGAAACAATCGCAGAACTAAACTCCCTAAAAGAGCAAATTCAAAAGATGGAAGACTTGGAAGCAGAAATTAAGAACGATTTAGAGATGCTTGAATTACTAGAGAATGAAGTAGAAGAAAGCTTTCAAGAAGAAATTCAAGGATCAATAGGGAAAATTCAAAAGGAAATAGAAGAATTTCATTTACTACTGATACTAAATGGACCATATGACAAGAATAACTGTATTATTGATATTCATCCAGGGGCAGGAGGAACAGAGTCTTGTGATTGGGCTAGTATGCTATATCGTATGTATATGAGATGGTGCGAAAAAAATAAATATAAAGTAACAGTACTAGATTATCAAGATGGAGAAGAAGCTGGTCTAAAAAGTGCATCTCTTTTAGTAAAGGGTCTGTATGCATATGGATATTTAAAAAATGAAAAAGGAGTTCATAGACTAATTCGATTATCTCCATTCGATGCTAACAATAGAAGACATACTTCTTTTGCCTCTATTGAAGTAACTCCAGAAATGAACCAAGATAATGAAATTGAAATTGATGAAAAAGATTTAAAAATAGACGTATATCGTTCAACAGGAGCAGGAGGACAAGGAGTGAACACTACAGATTCTGCAGTCCGTATCACACACTTACCAACTAAGATAGTAGTCACTTGCCAGAACGAAAGAAGTCAAATTCAAAATAAAGAGCAGGCTTTAAAAGTATTAAAAAACAAATTATTATTAAAGAAAATTCAAGAGCAAGAACAAGCACTAAAAGAAGTAAAAGGAGAACAAGTAAGTAATGAATTCGGTTCGCAAATTAGAAGCTATATTCTCCATCCATACTCCATGGTAAAAGACCATAGAACGAATGTGGAAACAAGTAATGTAGAAAAAGTATTAGATGGAGATATTGATCTATTTATTGAAGCAAATCTAAAAAAAGAAGTATAAGAAGCAGTATTAGAGGAGAAAATCTCAAAATATGAAAAAAGGAAACAGACTTTGTTTAATGGGCGTATCTTTATTTCTAAGTGCAGTATTATATAATGTTTTAATCCTTCCCCTAAGACTAATTACGGGGGGAATTCATGGTATTGCAGAAATTATTTACTACGTCTCGGGAATAAAATCTTCCATTAGTCTTTTCTTCCTTTGTCTGATCTTATTAGGAATTAGTTATTTATTTTTAGGAAAAGAAAGAACGATAGGTAGTGCTTTCTTTTCTTTTAGTTATCCGCTTTTAGTAGAACTAACATCTCCACTAAATAATTTAATAGAAATAAATAACTCCTGGAAATTCATAATAGTAATATTAGGAGGCACAATCAGTGCTATTCTCTCTTTTATGATGTACAAGAGTAGATATAGTAATGGAGGATTACCCATTCTATCTCAAATCCTATATGAAAAGTATCATCTCGCAATAGCGAAAACCAGTTTCTTGATCAATTTAATTATTCTTATAATAGGATCTCTTATTTTTCAAAAGAATTCTATTTACTATTCTCTTTTATTTCTAGTTGTTCAAAGCACAATTTTAAAATTCTTACTCAAGAAAATCTAAAAAAATAGAATCTTTCCACGGGAAGCTTCTTTTCTTATGTCAAAATATATGTTATAATGGTATAACTAAGGTGGGGAAATAGATGGATTTAATCAGAATAAAAAATGTTGAAAAGAAATATAAAAATGGGGTAACAGCCATCTATGATTTAAACTTAGCGATTGAAAAGGGTTCTTTTGTCTTTGTAATTGGGGGATCTGGTAGTGGAAAAAGTACCTTAATAAAAATGCTATATAGAGAAGAAAAGCCAACAAAAGGTCAAGTTATTGTTGGAGGCTTAGACGTTGCTAAAATAAAGAATCATAAAGTATATAAATTAAGAAGAAAACTAGGAATTGTGTTCCAAGACTATCGTTTATTACCAAAATTAACTGTATATGAAAACGTAGCCTTTGCTTTAGAGTGCATTGGAGAAAAGAAAGATGTTATTCGTGTAAAAGTTTTAAAAGCACTAGAAGATGTAGGATTAAAGAATAAAGTGCATGAATACCCAGATAATTTATCAGGTGGAGAACAACAAAGAGTAGCTATTGCTAGAGCTATCGTCAACGATCCGAAATTGCTTCTTTGCGATGAACCAACAGGAAATCTAGATCCAGAAAAGAGTATGGAAATCATGAAAGTCCTAGAAAGCATCAATGAGAACAGAGGAACAACTATCATCATGGCAACTCATGATAAAGAAATTGTAGACCAGATGAAGAAGCAAGTAATTACGTTAAAAGATGGACACTTAGTAAAATTTAAACAGAAAGGAACGTATGCGGAATGAAAGTATTTAGAATGTTAGGAAGAAGTATTCGCGATGCCTTCAAGAGTGTAATTCGAAACTTTTCTTTGTCATTAGCGTCTATTTCGTGTATTACCATTACTTTGATTATTGTTTCTATAGCTTTGATTGCATCCTTCAATGTAGAGAATTTTACGACAGCCATTGAAAGAGATATGACTATTGTTGTATTCCTAGATAGTGATGCAACAGAAAAAGAGATTGAGCAAGTAGAATTTGATATTAAGGCTATTGAGAATGTAGAAAAATATACTTTTCAAACAAAAAAAGAAGTAAAAGAAAGAATGCAAAAAGAATCAGAAGTATTCAATACAGTTTTAAGTAGCTGGGAAGATGAGGAAAGCCCTTTAAAGGATACTTTTCAGGTAAAAGTAAAAGATATTGAAAAAATAAAAGCGACAGCAGATGAGATTAAGAGTCTAGAAAATGTATCAGTAGTACGATATGGAGAAGGAATGGTAGATAAAATGGTTACAGCTTTTTCTTCTATTGAAAAAGTAACCTATGGAGTAGTAATAGCTCTAGTTGTGGTAACCGTATTCTTAATTATCAACACTATTAAGCTAACAATCTCAGCCAGAAGAAAAGAAATTGGTATCATGAGACTAGTAGGAGCAAGTAATATTACCATTAAGCTACCTTTTATCATTGAAGGAATGATTCTAGGATTAATGGGTTCTATTATCCCAATAGTTTTAACTACCTATGGATATTTAGTATTTTATAAGCATTTTGATGGACATTTATATTCGAAACTAATTCAATTGATTACTCCAGAACCGTTTATATACCAAGCATCTTTAATTGTATTAGGAATTGGAATATTAGTAGGCATGATTGGTAGTGCAAGTGCCGTAAGAAGATACTTAAAGATATAATGAAGAAAAAATGGATTGTCCTAGGAATGGTTGTGCTGCTGATATCTTATGTTGCACTACCCAAAGATATAAAAGCAAAAACTATTCAACAATTTGAAGAAGAAGTAGAAAGATATACCAAAGAACTAGAAGAAAAACAAGCCAATCTAGTTAGAAACGATGAAGAAATCGCTGCTATCACGAAAAAAATACAAGGAATTGAAGCACAGATTAAAGAAGCAGAGGATGAAATCGAAAGACTCCAAGAAGAAATCGAAAAAAGCGAAGAAGAAATCAAGAAAAAAAGTGAAGAAAGTAAAAGTATCATCTCTTATTATCAAATCGCTAATGGAGAAAATGCTTATTTGGAATATGCTTTTGGTGCAACCGATATTACAGATATGATTTATCGTTTATCCGTAGTGGAACAGCTAACAGAATACAATGATAAAATCATGAAAGAGTTAGAAGAGCTAATCAGGCAAAACCAGATTAAGCAAGCAGAATTAGTCAAAAAAGAAGAAGAACTAAATAAATTAAGAAAGTCATTAGAAAGTGAAATTGCTCGTATTGAAATTGACTCTGCTGCTATTAAAGAAACTCTACCATCTGTACAAGATCAGATTAAATCCGCAAAAGAGAGTGTAACATATTACAAAAATTTAGGATGTGGAGACAGTGAGGATATTCAACAATGTGAATATAGAGTAGCAAGAGAAACAGGATCTTCTCTTCCAAGTGTAGGATTCTTCCAAAGACCAATTTCTAATGGTTATGTGGTAAGAGGAAAAAGCTGGGATCACTTAGGATATGACTTAAGTAGTAGTGATAAATCTATTGCAGTTTATCCAATTGCATCAGGAATGATTCATAAGATTTATACAGATAGTTGTACTACTGATTACCCAAACTGGTGTCGTAGAATGGGCTATTCTTGTAACGGAAATGCCAAAATTGTAGTCGTAAAACACAATTACAATGGAGGATTCATTTATTCTTCTTATGTTCACCTACGTAGTTATGGTGATATATATGAAGGAATGTTCGTTTCCCAAAGCACAATCATTGGTTATATGGGAACTTCTGGATGTTCAACCGGACCACACTTACACTTAGAAATTGGAACGTGCTTCTGGAAAAATGGAGGCTGCAACTATGATACATATAAAACAAGATTGTTAAATCCAGGAAACCTAATTAGTTTCCCAGGAAGCTGGACAAATAGATAAAGACAAATTTCAAAGAATTTGTCTTTTTTTTGTAAACTAGGAGTTGATTTTAGAAAAGAGAGGAACTCGCTATAATTCAGTTGAGGTGAGGCCTATGAATCCGGAGAGAATAGGTAAATTTATCTATCAATTAAGGACAGAAAAAGGATTAAGTCAATATCAATTAGCAGATATGATCCCAATTAGTAGACAGGCAGTCAGTAAATGGGAAAGAGCACAGACCATACCAGATTCCTCTACATTAATTCGATTAAGTGAAATATTTGAGGTATCTATTAATGAACTTTTAAAAGGAGAACACCTAGAACAAAAAACAATGAAACAGTTAGAGCAAATCACTCTAGATATTGTAGATGAGAATAATGAAAAAACAAGACTCAATAAAAGAATTCATAAAGCATCCATTCTCATGATTTCAACTCTTATTTTTCTCTTTCTAATTTATTATTTCATCACAACTTATAACACAATAAAAGTGTATACGGTAGGTGCAATAGGAGATAAATTTATTTTGAATGAAGGAATCTTTATCTCAACCAAATATAAAACATATATGAAACTAGGTAAAGTAATATCTTCTGCCAATCAAGAAATAAAAAATGTAAAAGTATATTATCAAAAGAATGCAAAGCAAAGAATTATTTTTGAAGATAAAGAAGTAGACAAAACAATCATGGATTTATATGGATATGAAGAAAACTTTCCTCAAAAAGATATAAAAGATATTCTTCAACACAGTTATATAGAAATAACATATGATGAAGATAAAAAAGAAGTAGTTTCACTTGTCTTTGAAAGAGATTTTACAAATAAATCTTACTTTTTTATTAAAAAATCTCCTGCAGGAACAACAGATGATGATAGTAGTAAAGAAAATTTGATGGAAGAAGATTTAGTAAAGACTATAAAAGAAAAAGGAGAACTATCAGGGACTGATTACATATATAAAACTAAAGAAAAGGATATTAAATTTTCCTATAGTTTAGAACTACAACAAATAATCATCAGCCAAAAAGATGAAATCTTAGGTATGATTCTTTTGGAAAATCATATTTATAGTTGTCAGGAAATTCAAAATGAAAAGAATTGTAAAAAAGAAATTAAGAATTTAATAGAGAAATACCTTCAAGATTCTGAGTAGAACCTAATAAGTTCTACCAAAGAAAAATATCACAACTTAGAATGAATGTGAAAGGAGGTAAACAAATGAAGAGAAGAGTTATGGCCATATTACTACTTGCCATTGCTATCTTTGGGATAAATATAAACAAGGCTTACGCCAAAAGTTATTATACCAATAAAAATGGTATAGAATTCTCTGAAGAAGAGTATAACTTTTTGACGACATTCTATTGGGATAGCTATGTAGATAATATGACACAAGCACAATATGAGGATTTTATCAACTCAGATCTCTTAGATAGAGAACTAACTACATCATCTATAACTGAGACGATGTGTTCTCAACGCTCTACGGTCCATACAACAGCATACAAAAGTTTAAAAATTTCTGCAGCTTGTTCATCTAATTGCGTTGTTAGTATTGTGCTACAATGGTTGGCCAACCCAACTATCAGAAGTTATGATGTAATAGGTGCATATTTAAGTAATGTAAGTCTATTATCATCTGCTCAAGCAACGGTAAGCAACTCAACGACAACATATTACTACAATAATAAGAAAACGGCTTATAATGGAATTGGTAACTCTGTATTATTACCATCTGGTACTAATTTGGTAGCAAATCAAATTATTACGACCACGACAGGTGGACATATTTATGGAAGTTATCAACATGCCACTCAAAACGTAACTTTAGCAGTTAGTAAGAATTATTATTTCTCACCAGCTGGATATGGTAGTGTGTTTGTATTCACAGGCAATGCTATTGGAGTATATGATGGTATGGCCGGTGTCGATATTGCTGTATAGTTCAAATATCAATATTGATTTTTGAAGTAGGACTATTAACAAATTGTTAATAGTCTTTTTGTTTCTTTTCTTGAAAAAATATGTACAATAATCTATAATAAAATCATAATACGGAGGATACCATGGAAGAAGATAAAAAGGAAATCTTGTATGATGATGAACTAGAAGATATAGATGATGAAAAAAAAGTACATCCATTAGATAGTGATTATTTTATAATGGATTCACCAGAAGAAAAAGAAGATACTGCAATGGAATCTCCATCAGAAGTGGAAGAAAGTAATACGATAACGCCAATACCAGAAGTTGGAGAGAGAAATATAGTAGAACCAATACCAGAAATGAATCCTGTAACTGATTTTTCGCCAGTAAGAGAAGATAGAGATTTTTCTTTCCGTCCTACTTCAACTCCATCTTATTCCAAAGAGCCAAAGAAAAGAAAAAAGATTAACAGTACATTATTTGGCTTAGCTGTTGGAATCATGGTATTTATCATCTTCATGGTTATTTTTTATGCAACAGGCATCCTATCGTTTGAAGGATCACAAGAAGGTGAAGAAAAAGTTTTTTATGGCGAAACTTATTCTATAAAATATAAAGCACCATGGAAAGAAACAACAAAACAGAAGACAAATGGAGAAGAAGGCAAGATCCTATCATATAAAGATCAAATACTATTTTTACCATTAGGATCAAGCCCATTAGATGAAACAACAGATGCAGATTTTTCAAAGATAGAAGGAAAAGAACAACTATATAATGAATTTTATTCCTATTGGGGAGAAAGTGACTATTTAGGAGAAGGAACAGACGGTTTTAAAGTATTAGTAGATGGTATATACTACGCTACTATGGATTACGGCTCTTCTAAAGGAACAATCGATGGAAAATTCTATTTAATTGTATCAGAAGGTGATAACCTCATCCTATCTTTTACAACCTACGTAAAAGGTAATAAAGCATCAGCTGATAAAAAAGTAATGAAACTCTTAGAAAATCTCCATATTGGTACGAAATATGACGAAGAGATGGCTTCTTATTTGAATAGTATGAACAATTGGAATCGTTATGAAAGTGTAAGACAAGGAGAGTTAGGAACAAAGAAAACCATTGAAGGAGGATGGAGAATTCTAGAAGATAGTGAAACATACTGGAGCCTAAAAAACAATGAGTTTACTTTATATGAATCATATAAGGACTTAAATAATAATTATGTATCGGGAACTTACGAACAATATACAGGAAAAGAGGGCACAACAAAAGTAGGAATTAGTACAGATAAAATAGATGAGATCATCGCAAGGTCTTCTGGAACAATAAAAGAAGAAGATATCTATACATTAGTTTTAAAGCCAATGAAAAAAATAGTAGGTGGTCAAGATAACACCCAAGAGTTAAATTCAGAAGAATGGAACATTGTTTGGATACTAGTAGACCATGGCACAGAAGGAATCGAAGCACAGCAATTGAATGTTAAAACAAGTTCCACAGCATTCTATGTAAAGATAAAAGATGAATAAATAAAATGATAAAAAAAAGACACATTAATTAAAGAAAAGAATTAATGTGTTTTTATTAGAAACCGAAGAAATCTTTGATTTTTTTCCAAGAAAGATGATAAAATAAGGAACGAAAAAAGCATTCTAGTAAGGAGATGAGATTATGTTTCATTTACATTCAAAGTTTTCTCCATCAGGAGACCAACCAGAAGCCATTAAAGAATTAGTAGATGGTCTAAAAGAAGGAAAGAAAGAACAAGTTCTACTTGGTGCCACAGGAACAGGAAAAACTTTTACGATTGCGAATGTGATACAAGAAGTAAATAAACCAACTCTTGTCCTTGCTCATAATAAAACTTTAGCGGGACAGCTATATAGTGAATTAAAGGAATTATTTCCAGAAAATAGAGTAGAATATTTTGTATCATATTATGATTATTATCAACCGGAAGCTTATGTACCTTCTACGGATACCTATATAGAAAAAGACTCTTCTATCAATGATGAAATCGATGAACTTCGTCATGCAGCTACTTCTGCCCTTATTTCTAGAAGAGACGTAATTGTGGTAGCTAGTGTATCTTGTATCTATGGAATTGGAGAAGTAGACGAATATAAAAATAAAATGTTAACACTAACAGTAGGAGAAACTTTTCCAAGAAATAAAGTATTAGAAAAACTAGTAGAAATGCTATATGAAAGAAACGATTTAGATTTCAAAAGAGGAACCTTTCGTTTAAGAGGAGATGTCTTAGAAATCATTCCAGCGGGACAAAGAGCAACTGGTTATCGAATCGAATTTTTTGATGATGAAATCGATAGAATTTCAGAAATTGATGCCCTAACAGGTGCAGTAGTAAATAATGTGAAAAATGTAAGTCTTTTCCCAGCTAGTCATTTCGTAGTAAGCGATGATAAACTAAAGAGTGCAATCGAAAGAATCAAACAAGAATTGAAGGAACGCTTAGAAGAATTAAAAAAAGAAAATAAGCTTCTTGCTGCAGAACGTCTGGAACAAAGAACAAACTATGATATAGAAATGCTAGAAGAAACAGGCTTTTGTTCTGGAATAGAAAACTATTCAGCACCTATGGCAGGTCGTGCAAAAGGAGAAACTCCTACAACTCTAATGGACTTCTTTCCCGATGATTATCTACTAGTAGTCGATGAATCACACGTAACTCTTCCACAAGTAAGAGGAATGTATAATGGAGATAGAGCTAGAAAATTAAACCTAGTAGATTATGGCTTTAGACTTCCCAGTGCCTTAGATAATAGACCATTAAAATATGAAGAATTTGAGAAAAAAATAAATCAAGTAATCTATGTTTCTGCAACTCCAGGAGACTATGAATTAGAACACACGAAAGGTCAATTTGTAGAACAAATTATTCGTCCGACAGGATTATTAGATCCAACGATAGAAGTAAGAAAAACAGAAGGTCAGATTGATGACTTAGTTGGTGAAATTAATACAAGAATTCAGAATAATGAAAGAGTATTAATCACAACTCTAACCATTCGTATGGCAGAAGAATTAACGAATTATTTAAAAGAGTTAGATATCAAAGTAGCTTATCTTCATAGTGAAGTAAAAACACTAGAAAGAATGCAGATCATTCATGATATTCGAACAGGAAAATATGATGTTCTAGTAGGAATCAATCTTTTACGTGAAGGATTAGACATTCCAGAAGTAAGTTTAATTGCAATATTAGATGCCGATAAAGAAGGTTTCTTAAGAAGCACAAGAAGTTTGATTCAAACAGTTGGTCGTTGTGCAAGAAATGCAAATGGACATGTCATTCTTTATGGAGACAAAATAACAGATTCCATGAAAGAAGCCATGGATGAAACCGCTCGTCGTCGTGCTGTCCAAGAAAAGTATAATAAAGAGCATAATATTATACCGAAAACTATTATTAAAGAAATCCGAGATGTTATTAGTAACACAGATGTAGAAAAAGAAAAATCTTCTAAGAAATTAACAAAGAAAGAAATCGAAAAGAACATGGCTCTTATTGAACAAGAAATGAGAGAAGCTGCCAAGAACTTAGATTTTGAAAGAGCAATGGAACTTCGAGATATTCTATTTGAAATGAGAAGTCAATAATATGAAAAAGTACAAGAAAATATACATTGAAATTACAAACAACTGCAACCTAAATTGCAGTTTTTGTAGTCCAGTACAACGCCCTAGAAAGTACATGACAATAGAAGAGTTTGAAAAGATCTTAATAAAAATAAAAGATGCTACTAACTATATTTATTTGCATGTAAAAGGAGAACCACTTCTTCATCCACAAGTAATAGATTTTATAAAACTAGCTGAAAAATATAATTTAAAGGTAAATCTGACAACAAATGGTACTTTGTTTCCCAAACTAGCCAAAGAATTAGGTACTTGTAAGAATCTAAATAAAATTAATTTTTCTCTTCATTCAGAAAACTATATTCCTACCTACTTTGAAGAAATATTTAACCATATTCAGTATCTACCAAAAAAAACAACCGTTATCTATCGCTTATGGACGTTAAAAAACAAACAATTAGATGAAAAATCCACGATTATTGTGGATAAGATAAAAGACTATTATAAGTTATCATCAGAAACAGTGGAAAAAATAAGAGAAGAAGAAAATATCAAAATTTCCTCCACAATTTATGTGGATAAAGATAATCAATTCACTTGGCCAGAGATAACAAACCACAAAAGTTGTGGATACTGTTATGCATTAAAAACGCACATTGCGATTCTAGTAGACGGAACCGTAGTACCTTGCTGCCTAGATAGTAATGGAAAAATAAACCTAGGAAATATTTTTCAAGAATCTTTAGAAGAAATCATAAAAAGTGAAAAATATCAAATTTTGCAAAAATCTTTTCAAGACCGAACCCCATCTGAAAAGTTATGTCAATCTTGTACTTATAAAGAACGAAATTCATAAAAAAGAAGCTATCATTTGAATTTTTTATAAAAATATGATATAATACGCATTTGAAAAAAAGGGGTAAAGTAAAGTGAAATACGTATTAAAGGAAAGAATATATTCTTCTGGGGATAGTGAAGAAGAGAATCTCTCTCAATTAGAGAACTTCTTTCAAGAATTTGCATCAAGAAAAAGAGGAAACAGCTTTGCAGAAGGATTAAATGGTGGAATGATTATTACACCTACTAAATGGGCTGCCAAAGTAAATGAGGATGATGGCAAAGCATATCATGTACATACCAATATGAATCTAGTAAGATTCTTAAATGGTGAAATGAACTATTTTGGAACAGAGATTGAAGCAGGAAGGTATGCGCTATCAGACGAAGAAACAAAAACAATTCTAAATGAAGATATAGTAGTTAGTCTTCTTTCCAATAAAAATGATTGTAGAATCATAATGTTTTGTTACAATAATAAGCATAGTCGATTCCAAATATCAACTTTAAAGGAAATCCTAAAAATAGGACAAAAAATTTCTAAAGAATATCCCAATCATTTAGAAGTTGGCTTCTTTAATGATGATGGAATTGTAGAAGAAGATTCACTAACGATAGAGCAAAAAGAAAAAATAGAGAATTATCTAAAAAAATATGAGGAAAGTATTCCAAAGCAATTCGTTAAAACGAAAAGAATACAGAAAGAGGAGAATTAGAAATGAGAGAAACCATAGAAAGAAGAAAACAAAAAGGATTTAATGCAACAATTGTTGAAGATATACGATTAGTTAATCAAGTGACAGCTGCCACAAACAATAAATTAAAAAAGGCTATAGAAGTACCACAAAAAACACTAGATTATTATGCAAATTTTATCACATGGTGTGAAAATTTAAAAAATGATATATTATTTCAAAGTGGTTTTGCTGACGGAGAAGTTAGCAGTGAAGAAATAATGAACGCAACCATTTCCATGGAACAAAAAGATACTATCACATCATTACGTGCAAGCAATCCATTCTATAAAAGAGTATTGGCAGAATATGCTAAAAATACAATAGTAAAACTTCTAGATGTACTAGATGATGGGCTAAAAGATCTATCTGAATCCGAAAAAGATTTATATCTATGTTTTGATACAACGGATATAGAAATCAGCGGAAAAAAAATAAAAGCTGTAGAAGATAGAGTAAAAGACATTGTAAAAGAAAAAATCCAATCCAGCCAAGGACAAGTACGAGTTCCGCTTGCTGATAGAGATCGATATAAGAATATAAACGATTATGTAGATGTATACATTCGAGTTCTTTCAGATTCCAACAGTAAGTTAAGAGTAAAAAGACTTCCAGAAGACATCTATAAAAATATTCAACAATTATCTGAGAAAGTTCAACTACTAAGAAACAGAGGAATCCTTACCGAGCAAGAGAATACTTACTATCATGGAGTTCTATATCGTCTTGGAGAATACTATGTAAGTGTTGCTGAAGGAAAACAAATACCGATAGAAGAAGGATTAAGAGGAATCAAGATAGATAAAGATCAATTTATAATAAATCAATTGATTGCCGAAGCAGTTCGTGAAGCATATACTTATCCCGAAGAAACAAATAAAAGAGAAATGCCAAAAATTTATTTTAAATAATAAAAGAGAAGTTACTCATCTAACTTCTCTCTTATTTTTGTATAAGTTAATACATCATTCTTGCCTTTTTGATCTAACTTGTTATAGAAGACAAGTAACTCCTCGGTATTTTTATCTTGGCTTTTACTATAAGGAAGAGGATTATCTGTAAGATCTAATAAATAATCTGTACTAGTATTTAAAAAATTCGCCATTTTAATTAACGTATAAACACTGGGAAGAGCCTTTCCTGCTTCATATGCACTGATGGTCTCTTGAGAAACTTCAGCTGCTACAGATAATCGAATCTGTGTAATATTTAATTTTTGTCGAATCAATTTTAAATTTTTCATATTATCATTCCAATCTATAACTTAATTTTACAAAAATAAATTGTATTTTATAGAAATATAATCTATAATAAATATAGATACAGTATATATTGAGATATACTAGAAAGGAGAGAAGTATGGAAGAAGAAAAACAATGTAAAGCTTGCCAGGAAAAAATTAACAAAAAAGCAACAAAGTGTCCTCATTGTGGAGCAAAACAAGGAGGCCTACCTACCATTGTCAAAGTAATAATTATTGTAGTAGTGATTTTTGCCTGTGTAATTGGATGCATGAAAAGCTGTGCGAATGCTGTAAATGAAACAATTGATGAAATAAATTCTGGAGAAAGTGCAACAGAAGCATCACCATCTAATAGTACAAATGAAACTACTCCAAAAGAAGAAAAATTTACCTACACAATAGATACACAGTATAACGATATGTTTTCATATTACATTGAAGGAACAGTAAAGAATAATAAAAATAAGGAGTATTCCTATGTATCTATCGAATTTGTTTGTTATGATATAGCTGGAAACAATTTAGGTACGGCTTTAGACAATACCAATAATCTATTAGGAAATCAAACCTGGAAATATAAAGCAATGTTCATAGGAAGCAATGAAGAAGTAGATCACTGTGACTTCCACAAAATATCTGGATGGTAAAAGGATGAATTTCATCCTTTTTTTTGCATTTAAAAGAATTAATCTAAGTATTTGTGATATAATATGAAACAGGTGATTCTATGGATAAAATTATCATAAAGGGAGCTCGAGAAAACAATTTAAAGAATATTAATTTGGAACTTCCTAAGAATAAATTAATTGTCATGACAGGTTTATCAGGTTCTGGTAAATCTTCTTTGGCGTTTGATACTATTTATGCTGAAGGACAAAGAAGATATATGGAAAGCTTATCTGCTTATGCTAGACAATTTTTAGGAAATTCTGAAAAACCAGATGTAGACTCTATTGAAGGATTATCTCCAGCTATCTCCATAGATCAAAAAACAACTAATAATAATCCACGTTCTACAGTTGGAACAATTACAGAAATATATGATTACTTAAGACTAGTGTTTGCACGTGTAGGAGTACCATACTGTCCAAACCATAATATTCCAATTACTTCTCAAAGCATTGAAGAAATGACCAATAAAGTGATGGAATATCCAATCGGTACCAAAATGATGATTCTATCTCCCGTCGCTCATGGAGAAAAAGGAACTCATAAAGACTTATTAGATAATCTTCGTAAAGAAGGCTACATTCGAGTAAGAATCAATGGAGAAATGCTAGACTTAAGTGAAGAAATTACTTTAGAAAAAAATAAAAAAGATAAGATTGATGTAGTAGTAGACAGAATATCTTTAAAAGAAGAATCCCGCTCTAGAGTATTTGAAGCTTTGGAACAAGCTACAAAATTATCGAATGGCAAAGTAGTTATTCAAATATTAGGAGAAGATGCCAAAGAGATTATCTTTTCAGAGCAGTTTGCTTGTCCTCACTGTGAATTTTCTCTTCCTGAATTAGAACCGAGACTATTTAGTTTCAATGCTCCATATGGAGCTTGTCCAGACTGTAAGGGATTAGGAATGAATCTTCAAATCGATGAAAATCTATTAATTCCAGAAGACAATTTATCCATAGAAGAAGGTTGTATTAAGACTTTAACAGATGATCCAGAAGGAATTGATTATAAAAAACTAGAATGTGTTTGTAAGCACTATGGCATAAAAATGGATACACCTTGGAAAAAATTAAAAAGAAAAGAACAAGAATACATTTTATACGGATCGGATGAAATCATTCATTTTTCTTATAGTTCGAAAGGTGGAAATAAGTACGATAAAAAAGAGTTCTATGAAGGAATTATTAACACATTAGAAAGAAGATACATGGATACTTCTTCTAATTGGATAAGAGAATGGCTAGAACACTATATGGTTGAGCACACATGTGATACTTGCCATGGTTCTAGATTAAAAGATGAAGTTCTTCAAGTAAAATTAGGTGGAAAGAATATTTATGAAGTAACTCAAATGTCCATAAAAAACCTAATTCCATTCTTTGAAAATCTACAATTATCAGAAGAGAAACAAGAAATTGCAAGATTAGTATTAAAAGAAATTCTAGATCGACTACATTTCTTATCCAATGTAGGCCTAGAATACTTAACATTAAGTAGAAATGCCGGAACCTTATCCGGAGGAGAAGCTCAAAGAATCCGTCTAGCTACTCAAATAGGATCTCGCTTATCAGGTGTGTTATATGTATTAGATGAACCAAGTATAGGACTTCATCAAAGAGATAATCAAAGACTAATCAATTCTCTTTTAGAGATGAGAGATTTAGGAAACACGCTTATTGTAGTAGAACATGATAATGACACGATGCTAGCAAGTGACTACCTAGTAGATATTGGTCCAGGAGCGGGAGATTCCGGTGGAAAAGTGGTCGCTATAGGAACTCCAGAAGAAGTAATGAAGAATGAGAATAGCATTACTGGACAATACTTAAGTGGTAAAAAGTGTATAGAAGTTCCAAAAAAAAGAAGAAAAGGAACAGGTAAAATACTAAAGATAAAGGGAGCTCAGGAGAACAATTTGAAAAATATTGATGTCGATATCCCTCTTGGAACACTTACTTGCGTAACAGGAGTATCCGGTTCAGGAAAATCATCATTGATTAATGAAATCTTGGTAAAAGCAGTTTCCCAAAAAATATACGGCAGCAAAGAAAAACCTGGTAAACATGATAAAATAATAGGAATAGAGAATTTAGACAAAATAGTCGCAATTTCCCAAAATCCAATTGGTAGAACTCCTCGTTCTAATCCGGCTACTTATACAGGCGTGTTTGATGATATTCGAGAATTATTCACCACTACCAAAGAAGCAAAAATGTATGGTTTTGAAAAGAATCGTTTCTCCTTTAACGTAAAAGGAGGAAGATGTGAAGCATGTCGTGGAGATGGAGTAAAAAAGATTGAGATGCATTTCCTACCAGATGTTTATGTTCCTTGTGAAGTTTGTCATGGAACTCGTTATAATAGAGAAACCTTAAACATAAGATATAAAGAAAAAAATATTGCTGAAGTACTAGATATGCGAGTAACAGAAGCATTATCTTTCTTTGAAAATGTTCCAAAAATCAAAAGAAAACTACAAGTATTAGAAGATGTTGGACTAGGCTATATTAAACTAGGTCAAAGTGCACCTACTTTATCCGGAGGAGAAGCCGAAAGAGTAAAACTAGCCAAAGAACTTCAAAAACAAGCAACGGGAAAGACTTTATTCATTTTGGATGAACCAACAACTGGTCTTCATACAGACGATATTAAGCGCTTACTTGCTATTTTACAAAAAATAGTAGATAATAAAGATACTGTAGTAGTAATTGAACACAATTTAGATGTCATAAAAGTAGCAGATCATATCATTGATTTAGGACCAGAAGGTGGAGATGGTGGAGGATGTATCGTTACAACCGGAACACCAGAAGAAGTCGCAAAATGCAAAAACTCTTATACTGGTCAATTTTTGAAAAAGCTACTTTAGGAGGAACGTATGAAATCAGTAGGAAAAGAAAAAATAGAAAGAGTAATGGACTGGGGTTTACACATGATAGGTTATACCATTGTATTCATTTTTGTAACCAGCTTTTTTCACTCTTTCTATATTGATAGTGATCATTTAATTTTTTGGTCTTTTATCATTGTCTTGAGTATCTATCTACTAAATAAAACAATTAAACCAGTTTTAGTAACGTTAACCATTCCTATTACGGGAATTACGTTAGGATTATTCTATCCTTGCATTAATGTATTTATCTTGAAACTTGTCGATTGGATATTAGGACCTCACTTTGAAATTCATAATCTATTAATTGCCCTTTTAGTTGCGATTCTTTTATCAGTCATTAATTTCTTGATGCAACATGCACTAAATCATATTTTACGAGAGGTTAAGAAAAATGAAAAGTGAGATGTTTGATTTTGGATGGATACAAATCAAATGGTATTCCTTTTTCATTTTAATTGCGATGTTATTGGGCTGTATAGTAGTCTATAAAGAAGCGATTCGAAAGAGAGCTTTGAAAGAAGACCTAGAAGATCTATTGTTTTATGGACTATTATCCGGAATTTTAGGAGCCAGAGTTTACTACGTGTTATTTAACTTAGATTACTATTTACCGAATTGGCCAGAAGTCTTCCAAGTCTGGAATGGTGGATTAGCCATTCACGGAGGAATCATAGGAGGACTTCTTTTCTTTATATTCTATTGTAGAAAGAAAAAATGGAATCTTTTATTATCACTAGATATTGTAGTAGTAGGATTGATTCTTGCTCAATCAATAGGTAGATGGGGAAATTTCTTTAATCAAGAAGCCTATGGAAGAATAACTTCATTAAAAACTCTACAAAATCTTCATATTCCAAACTTTGTCATACAAGGGATGTATATAGATGGATTCTATAGAGAACCAACATTTCTTTATGAATCTTTGTTTTCCTTTATAGGATTTCTTTTCCTAGTAGGAATTCGTAAAATTTCGAAATTAAAAGTAGGCCAGTTATGTGGAGCTTATTTGATATGGTATGGAATAGAAAGAGGATGGATAGAAGCTCTTAGATCTGACTCTTTAATGCTAGGAAATTTAAAAATAGCACAGGTAATCTCTATCATTTTTATACTAGTTGGAATATATTTTCTCATAAAGAATATAAAGAATAACAAATACTATAAAAAGGAGAAAATATTATTAGAAAATCAGGAGGAAGTATGTATAAGAAAGTAGTAGTATTAGGAGGAGGTACAGGAATTTCGTATCTCTTAAAAGGATTAAAAGACTTCCCAGTAGATATTACCGCAGTAATAACCGTTTCTGATAACGGTCGTTCTACGGGAAAACTAAGAGAAGAATTCCACACTCCAGCTGTAGGAGATATTAGAAAAGTCATCACAAATTTATCTCAAATCGATGATCCAATTAAAAAGATGATGTCTTACCGTTTCCAAACATCTAGCGATCTAGATGGTCATGCAGTAGGAAATCTTATTCTAACAGCAATGCTAGAAATAACAGGATCTCTTAGAGACTCTATCGCACATTTAAGTAAATTACTAGATGTAAGGCACACAGTATTGCCATTATCAGAAGATTCTGATTTAACATTAATGGGAGAAGATGAAGAAGAAAACATCATTGAAGGAGAAGAGCAGATAACAAAAGCCCATAGAAAATTAAAAAGGATCTTCTATAAAACGGAACCTAAGGTTTTAGATGAAGTAATTGATGCAATTAAAAGCGCAGACTTAATTGTCTTCAGTATGGGAAGCCTATATACAAGTATTCTACCAAACATTATTTGTAAAGAAGTAAAAAAGGCTCTAAAAAAAGTCGAAACACCAATTATGTATCTATGTAATATCGTAACTCAACCAGGAGAAACAGACCATTTCAAAGTAAGTGATCATGTAAAATTATTAAATAAATACCTAGAAAGAGATATCGATGTAGTTGTCGCCAATAATACAAAAATATCTGAAAAAATGGCTCATAAATATGAAACAGAGGAACAAAAGGACCCTGTTCTCATAGATTATGAAGAATTGAAGAAAATGAAAGTAGAATTGATAGAGGGAGATTTAATGATAATTGATGAAGATAATACTTTAAAACATCATAGTCTAAAGTTAAGTTCCCTAATCTTTTCATACTTAATGAGGAAGTAAGATGTCCTTTACAATTAGAATCAAAGAAGAAATGACAGAAAGGGAAAAATCTAAACCGGTTTTACTAGCTCTTCTATCTTCTTATATTCGAAATAATGGCGACTTTTCGAAACCAGAGATTACGATGACAACAGAGAATAAGTTTTTAATTGACTACATTCAGGAAATTATAAACCAACTTTATCAAAAAAAGTTCGATGTAGAAGTGATTGAAAATCTAAATTTTAGCAAAAAAGAATTGTACCAAATATCCATTCCCAAAACAGAAAACAAAATGTTAGAAGACTTAGGAATATGGAATGCAAAAGAGGAGTATCTACCGATACCACCAGAATATATTGTCGGTGGAAATGAAGAAATTAGAGGGTATCTCCAAGGTGCCTTTTTGGGAGTGGGAAGCATCAATGACCCCAAAACATCCGGCTATCACATGGAATTATTAGCTTCTCAATCAGAAGAAGCAGTATTTCTTCAAAAATTACTAAATATATTTGATTTAAATGCTAAGATTTTAAGCCGGGAAAAAGGATATATGATCTATATCAAAGAAGCTGAAAAAATCAGTGATTTTATCAAGATATTAGATGCTTCTAAAGCGGTAATGTACTATGAAGACGTTAGAGTTTATCATGATAAAAAGAATAAAACTAATCGTCTGAATAATTGTGAACAAGCCAATATGGATAAAGTCATTCAAAACGCTACTTTTCAACTAGAAGACATTGAGATCATCGAAAAAAACGATGGACTTGGTCTTTTGGACGATAAAGTAAGAGAAACTCTACAATATAGAAAGAAATACCCAGAGTCTTCCTTAAAAGAACTTGCTGAAATCATCTCTTTAGAAACAAACAAGTCTATTACTAAATCAGGTCTTAATCATCGTTTGAAAAAAATAAGAGATTTAGCATCTCGCTTTCGAAAAATGGAAAAACAGGAAAAATAATTCCTGTTTTTTATGCCATTTTATCCACAATACCATAAGCAATAGCCTCTTTTGCGGATAAATAATGGTCTCGATCAGTATCTTTTTCAATTCTAGCAAGACTCTTTCCAGTATTTTTCACAAGAATTTCATTCAGTCTCTTTTTTAGATTTAAGATTCTCTCTGTTGCGATTTGAATATCACTTGCTTGTCCTTCACTTTTTCCTAAAACTTGATGAATCATCACATCAGCATTTGGAAGAATAATCCTTTTTCCCTTTGCTCCACTGGAAAGGATTAAAGCTCCCATACTAGCTGCCATTCCAAAACAAATAGTAGAAACATCACTATGAATAAACCTCATCGTATCATAAATAGCTAGTCCGCTAGAAACACTCCCACCAGGAGAGTTAATATAGAGATAGATATCATCATGATTCAAAGAGTCCAAATAAAGAAGCTGAGCTACTATGCTATTACTAAGCGTATCGTCAATTTCACCCGATAAGAAAATAATTCTATTCTTTAATAACTTAGAATAAATGTCATAGCTTCTTTCTCCATCATTTCCTTGTTCTACAACGATAGGAATATAATTCATAGGATTCACCTATAATTAGTATAGTGTCAACCATATTATTTATTCATATATCAATATGACAAAATGTGATATACTAAAAATAAGGGAGTGATTTTATGATAGGCACGATACAAGTAACCATCAATAAAAAGACCTATACTTATAATAAAAATATAACCTTACAAGAGATTTATCAGGAGCATCAAGGAGATAGTCGCTATCCTATTCTAATTGCTCGTGTAAATAATCGTTTGAAAGAATTATCTTACAAGTTAACAGAAGACTGTGAAGTAGAATTTTTAGATTTGACCTCTCCAGAAGGAAATAGAGTACATATTAGTGGACTTACTTTAATTATGCTCTATGCAACCAAAAAACTATTTGGAGAAGAAGCCAATATTATCGTTCAACACTCTGCAGATAAAGGAATTTATTTTCAGACAACTTTTCGCCTAACGGAAGAAAAATTAAATCAGTTAAAAGAAGAAATGAAAGTTATTATTCAAAAAGATATGCCAATTACAAAACTAACGATTGATCGATTAGAAGCTATGAAATACTTCCATGATATTGGAGATGATGTCAAAGCAGAAGTCTTAAAATACAATACCGATAACTATATTACTCTTTATCGTCTAGGAAATCTTTATAATTATTTTTATAATCTAATGCCATCTTCCACCAGCAAATTAAAAGATTTTGATTTAACTTTTATTAAATCAAACGGATTTGCATTAAGATTTCCAACAGTTTATATTCCAGATAAAATCAAAAAATATGAACATCATCCTATCTTATTTGAAGCCTTCAATGAATTTAAAGAATGGGCAAAATTAATGAAAGTGCAAAATTGTGCGGATTTGAATCGTGTAGTTTCTGCAGGTAAAATCAGTGATTTAATTAAGATTGATGAAACCCTTCAAAGCAATCGTTTATTATCCATTGCCAAAGAAATTAATGCAGCTAAGGATAAAATCAAAATAGTCTTAATTGCTGGACCATCTTCTTCAGGAAAAACAACAACTTCTAGAAAATTATGCATGTACTTAGAAAGTTTCGGTCTTCATCCAAAAGCCATTAGTATGGATGACTATTTTGTAGAAAGAGAAGAAACACCAAAAGATGAAAATGGAAATTACGATTTTGAATGTTTAGAAGCCATTAATTTAAAATTATTTGATGAGCAAATGGCAAAACTCTTAAAAGGTGAGAATGTTAAAATCCCAACTTTTAATTTCACAACTGGTAAAAAAGAGTATAAGAGAGAAATGCAATTAGAAGAAAACGATATATTAATTATTGAAGGAATTCATGCCTTGAATAATAAAATTTTAACAAATATTTCTAGAGACAAGAAGTATAAGATTTATATTTCTCCATTAACGGAAGTAAATATGGATACTCATAGCCGTATTGCTACAAGTGATAATCGTTTGTTAAGAAGAATAGTAAGAGATAATCGAACTAGAAATTATACCGTAGAGCATACTCTAAAACAATGGCCAAGTGTAAGAAGCGGTGAGGAAAAATATATCTTCCCATTCCAAGATGAAAGTGATGCCATGATTAATTCTGCAGCCATCTATGAAATAGGAGTATTAAAAACTTATGTAGAGCCATTATTATATGCAATTGAACCGGAATCTCCATACTATGAAGAAGCCAAAAGACTATTAAGAATATTCCGTCAATTCTTACCAATTCCAGCCGATGCGATTCCAGCCGATGCGGTAATTAGAGAATTTATCGGAGGAAGTTATTTCCACGAATAAAAAATAGTAAGGATTTCAGTTGGCTCGAAAAGCAATGAACCCCATCTACAATAACAGAAAAAGAGAAGAAACCTTCTCTTTTTTTATGTCCAAAGAATGAAATTCTATAAGAAGAATATAATGAATTGAGGTGATAAAAATACAAACATACATCGTGAAAAGAGGAGATACCCTTTATGGAATCAGTAACCAGTTTGGAGTATCCGTAACAGAACTTGCCAGCTTAAATGGTGTAAATGCTGCAACCTTACAAATAGGACAGACTCTACTAATTCCAACAAACAGTGGAGAAAATCCAGATAATATGTTCTATTACACAGTAAAAAAAGGAGATACCTTATATAATATTGCACGAGTCTATGGAACAAGTGTAGAATCAATCAAGAATTTAAATTATCTAACAAGTAATGATTTATATATTGGCCAGGTACTAAGAATTCCAGAAATCTATACTAAAGAAGAAGATTTATACGTACCAGAGTACATAAACTATACCGTAAAAAGAGGAGACTCTCTATACTCAATTGCAAGAATCTATAACACGACAATAGAATCTATCATGCAAGATAATGGATTAAAAACTGAGAATTTAACGATTGGTCAGAATTTGAAAATCAGAAAAAAGCTAAATGAGATGGTAGAAGAGTGTTTTGGAGAAGAATATATGCCAATAGAAGAAACGAATAAAGAAGAATATATCGTTCAAAAAGGGGATACGCTATATAGTATTGCAAAAAAGTATAATCTCAATGTTCAAGAACTCATAAACACCAACAATTTAGAAACAACAATCTATCCGGGACAAATACTGTATCTTCCAGTCAAGAGAAATTCCTACACTGTAGTGAGAGGAGATAGTTTATATAGCATAGCGAAAAAGTTTAATACGACGGTAGATGCAATTAAGAAAAAAAATAATTTGACCAGTAATTTATTAGTCATTGGTCAAATATTACAAATTTAGGAGGAATATGAATACTGTATCTATTCAAGATGAAGAATTCAAAAAGAGTAAAGAGTATCAAGAGTTTATTACTCTAAATTCTGGGAAAGGGAATCTAAAAATACGAGCTTATGCTGCTAGTGAGGCAATCCCAGTAGGAGGATTACACATTACAGTCAGTACAGATTTAAAAGAAGAAAAGGTTATCTTTTTTGATGGAGAAACCGATGCTTCTGGAATGATTCAAACATTATCTCTACCGGCACCACCGCTAGAACTAAATAACTTACAAGCACCAACCAGTACACTATATCATATTACAGCAACATCCAAAATGAGTTTACCTCAAGAATTCTTAGTCAATATGTATGATGGAATTTGCGTTGTCCAAAATATTAATTTTACTCCAGGAGGCCAAAATGGCTATTAGATATCCAGTCGTACCCAATACCATTACAGTTCACTTGGGAAAGCCAACAGAATCTGCTAGAGATATTAGTGTTTCTTTCATAGATTATATTTCTAATGTAGCTTCCAGTGAATTATATCCTACTTGGCCAAAAAACAGTTTGGTTGCTAATATTTACGCTATCATATCCTTCGCCATGAATCGCATTTATAATGAATGGTATCGTAGTAAAGGATATAATTTTGATATTACATCTTCTCCTATTTATGATCAGTCATTTGTAGAAAATCGATCTACCTATGAGAATTTGAATAATATTGTAGAAGAAATATTCAATAATTATGTGGTAAAAGGAAATCAAATCCAACCTTATTTTACGAGATATTGTGACGGTAGAAAAACAACTTGTGAGGGACTTTCACAATGGGGGACAGTATCACTCGCAAATGAAGGAAAAACGCCATTAGAAATCTTAAAATACTATTATGGACAAGACATTTCTCTTTTTGAGAATGCCCCTGTTGGAAATATAACAGAAGGATATCCTGGATATGAAATTGGATTAGGGAGTGCAGGAAATCCAGTCCTTGCGATTCAAAGAGATTTAAAAAGGATCAAAAAGAATTATCCTGCTATTCCAGAAATTACAGACACCTTAGGAATCTATGATGAAGAAACTGCCTCAGCCGTAAAAAAATTTCAAGAGATATTCAGTCTGCCAGTAACAGGCATCGTAGACAAAGCTACCTGGTATAAAATCAAATATGTTTATACCAGTGTAAAGAAATTATCTGATCTATATTCAGAAGGATTAAGTGAAAAAGAAGCGACATTTCTTTATGAAGATGAATTAAATTATGGAGATACAGGAATAGAAGTAGAACACATTCATTACTTTTTGAATGCAATTGCTTTTTTAGATCCAGATATTCCAAGATTGCAAACCAATTCCATCTACAATAATAATTCCATCACCATGGTAAAAGCATTTCAAGCAAAATATGGTCTACCAGTAACAGGAGTTTTCACTTATCAAGATTGGAAGGTATTAAAAGATATTTATGATAAAATTCTAAAATCTTTTCCTGTAGAATATCAAAACTATGTAGAAGAATTATATCCGGATTATTTTCTAACAAGAGGTACAACAGGAGAAGACGTAAAAAGGTTTCAAAGATTTTTGCTTTCCATTTGTCAGTATGATCACTCGATTCCAGGAGTAAGAGTAAATGGAACGTTTGATGAATTAACGGAGAAGTCAGTCAAGAAGCTCCAACAAGATTATGGTTTCGATGTGAATGGAGTGGTAGGACCTCTTCTATGGCGAAAAGTAGTGGAACTTTCTAAACGATAAAAGTATAAAAAGGAAGAATTCTATCATAATAGTAAAAGAAGAAAGATTTTGACAATCCAATGAAACATGCTATAATAAATCTCATTCAGGGAGGACAATAATTTATGAAATCGATGGGTGGACCCTCGAAAAGAAAGCTAGCTTTTTTAATTATTGTATTTTCTATCATGGCATCTTGTATCTACATTTATAGTAGGGAATACATTTATCAAACCATAACGATAGTCATGAATGAAAATCATGCCGTAGAGTATGGTAGTGCAAATTATGATATTCATAATTACATCAAAAAAGTCGAGGGAGAAATCGTATCAATTAAAAAAGATATTGATACGAATGTAGTCGGAGAACAAGAAGTGGTTGTCGAAGTAAAAAAAGAGAATATCGTAAAAGAAGTTCCTTTAGTGATTTCTGTAATCGATAGTGTAGAACCTACTATTCAATTAAAAGAAGAAAAAATGACACTAACTAAAGGAGAGGGGATTAATCTTTTAGAAAATATAGATTGGGTAAAAGATGATGTCGATGGAGATCTTCCTTATCAGGAAGAAGTATCCGAAGAAGATCGCTTCTACTATCATGTAGAGTATGATGGAGATACAATTGGAGATGTTGGAGAACATGATGTAAGAGTAGTTGCAATGGACAAAAGTAAAAACATTACAACAGCAGATTTCGTTCTAGAAATTGTTGCACCAAAAAGAAAGTACTATCAGCCAACTTATAGTAATCTAGCTCCTAATTCACGTGCCTCAGATTTAGTATCTATCGCTTATTCTTATATTGGATATCCATATATATCCGGTTCAAATGGACCAAATGGTTTTGATTGTAGTGGCTTTGTTCAATATGTCTATTCTAGAATAGGTATATCTGTTAGCAGAAGTAGCACAACACAAATCTATGATGGAGTAGGAGTAAGCTATGACTCCGCAGAGCCAGGAGATATTATCATTTGGGGATACTCTAATGGACAAGCAACGCATTCTTCCCTTTATGTAGGGAATGGCAAGATGGTACATGCCACAAATCCTAGTGGAGGAGTAGAAGAACATACCATTGCCAGTTGGTTATATGGTTCTGGAACACAAATACTATCCATAAGAAGAATTGGTTAAAAACCATTCTTTTTTTGTATAAAAATTGAATTTATGACCATCTTATAAGTAGGAGGAATCATATGGAAACAATTCAAAAAGTCTTATTAGTGATTACGATTATTGGTGCCATTAATTGGGGCTTAATTGGAATCTTTGAATTTGATCTCGTAGGAGCCATATTTGGAGTAGGATCCTTTTTGACAAGAGCGATTTATACAGTAGTAGGAGTCTGCGGATTAATCAATATTGGAATTCTAATGGCTCATCTAGACTTTAAAGACTAAAAAGTCTTTTTTTTTTGACTATTTTATGATAAGGTAAGAAATTACCTAGGGGGAACAGTCATGAATTTAAAAGAATGTATTGATTGGATTTTAAAGAAAGAAAAAAGAGCAATTTCTAAAAACCAATTATTAGAGAAAATAACTCTTTTGAAAAAGATAGAGGATAACTCTTTCGAATTAACAGAAGAAGACATAAAAAAAGTTCAAGAGATTTTAATAGAGGGTCTAGAAGATTGGACCTATTTTAAAACGCCAGATGGCTATATTTTATTATGCAAAACACCTTATAGAAAAGGAAAAATCACAATAGATGGAAGAGGCGGAATCGTAACTTCCATAAACTCTTATATCGATAAAGAAGGAGATCAAGTAGTAGTAGAAGAGAAAATAGAGGTTCCAAAGGAAAATATAAATTCTGCTATCGATGGGGATGTTGTCCTAGTAGATACATCTTTAGGAATAGGGAAAGCCAAAGTAGTAGAAGTTCTAGATAGAAACATGGGAAATGTGTTAGGAGAGATTACTCGTTTAGGAAACCAGTACTTTGTAAAACCTCTCAATAAAAAGCAAGAATCCATCACCATTGCTTTAGAAGGAGAACAGATAGAAGGTCAAAGAGTAATCGTTTCTTTAAAGAAGACAGCAGGGGAGAATTTCTATATAGGAGAAATCATAGAGAAGTTAGAGCATAAAGATGATCCGAAAGAAGAAGCTTTAATAGAAGCTCTTCAATGTGGCATGCCTTATGGTTTTAGTGAAGAAAGCCTAGAACAAGTAAAAAAGATTCCACTTACCGTAACAGAAAAAGATAAAGAAGGACGTCTAGATTTTACGGATTGGGAAATCATTTCCATTGATGGATCAGATACCAAAGATAAAGATGACTGTATTTCCTTACACACTCTCCCAAATGGGAATCAATTATTAGGAGTAGAAATTGCAGATGTATCTCATTACGTTCCTAATTTTTCTCCTATTCATAAAGAAGCTTATCGAAGAGGAACCAGTTACTACTTTGATGGTAGTGTAAATCCACAATTGCCACGAGAACTTTCCAATGGCATCTGCTCCTTAAATGATGGAGTAGAGCGTCTTACCATGGGTGTTCTAATGGAAATAGACTCTAATGCTAATGTAGTTAGTCACTCTCTAGTATTGAATGTTATCAAATCTAGAATTGGTATGACTTATGAAAAAGTAAATAGCCTTTTAAAAGATAAGATAATAGATCCAGAGTATCAAGCTTATCAAGAAACTTTAGAAAAAATGGCCGCTTTAGCAAAAAAGCTAAGAAAGAAGAGAATGCAAAGAGGTGCATTAGAATTAGAAAAGCCAGAATTGAAATTCCTATACGATGAAAATGGATACCCAATTGATGTAAAAGCTTGCTATCAAGATGTGGCCGAAAAGTTAATCGAAGAATTCATGCTTCTAGCCAATTCTAATTTTGCTGAGATCTTAGAAGCAGAAGGAATCCCAGTAATATACCGTGTACATGGAACTCCAAATCGTGAAAAATTAAAAGAACTTCTAAAACTATTAGATAAAATTGGAATTCCTTTTGCCTTTTCAGTAGAAGATATCTGTGAGGATAAAACCTATCTTCAATTATTAATTGCCCACATCAAAGAAAAAGGAGGTCCTTTAAAAGATGTTTTAATAACAAGACTAATTCGCTCTATGTCTCCTGCCATTTATTCAACAGAAAATATAGGGCACTACGGTACGGGATTTTCAATTTATTGTCACTTTACTTCTCCAATTCGTAGATTAGCAGATGATACCAATGAAAGAATTGCTAAAGATTGTTATTTTGAAAAGGATGAAGAAAAAAGAAAAAGAGCAATTTATGAATGGAAAAAATTAGCACCAGATTATGCGGATCAAGCAACCAAAATGGAAATGATACAAGAAAAAGTAGAAAAAAATGTAAAAAAACTAAACGCAATAAACTACTTTGATAGACTAGTAGGAGAAGAATTTGAAGCAGTCGTTATCTCCGTAAATGAATATGGCCTAGAGATTCAATTGAATAATTTACTAGAAGGAGTAGTACTACTAGACCAAGAAGAATATATTTATCAACCTAAAAACTTCAGTATGATTTCTATAAGTAACACTTCGTATTACGTAGGGGATCGTTTAAAAGTAAAACTAGTATCGACCGATAAAGAGAAAAAACAAATCCATTTCTCTGTTTTGGAAAAAATTCAAGAAAATGAAGCATTAGCCAATGCCAACAAAGCCATGAAAAGGAAATTAGAAAACAAAAGAATGATTAAGAAAAGAGACTTCTTTTAAAAGAGGTTTCTTTTTTTCTTTTGGTTGATAAATATCTCTATCAATGATATGATAGTATAGTAATATGGTATGAAAAAGGTCCATATTTGAGGAGATGAAGGAATGACAATAACTTTGTTAGATGGGTTAAATGTACTAAGAAAAATTGTAGATATTTCTTTAGTTTGGTTTATATTTTATTATATTTTGAAAAATATTCGAAATAACGTAAAACTTTCTTTAATTTTTAAAGGAGTCGCTTTCGTTATTCTTTTGAAGTGGGTTAGTGATGTTTTTAATTTCATCACAGTTGGCTATCTACTAGATTATATTATTCAATGGGGACCAGTTGCATTAATTATTATTTTCCAACCAGAAATTCGTACGATTCTAGAACAGCTTGGTAGAAGTCAATTACTAGGAAGACATAAAGTTCTTACGGTAGATGAAAGAGAACGTATGGTTTATGAATTAATTAATACCATTGACTACTTAAGAAAAGAAAGAATGGGAGCTTTAATTGTAATTGAAAGAGACATTAGCTTAGGAAACTATATTGATAAAGCAAAGAAGTTGTATGCAGATTTATCCAGTGATTTATTAATTTCCATTTTCTATAGGGGAAATCCTCTACATGATGGAGGAGTAATTATTCAAGGGAATCGTATTACGTGTGCAGGAGCTGTTTTTCCAACAAGTAATAGTCCAAAAGTAAGTAGACATTTAGGAACCAGACATAGAGCGGCACTAGGACTTGCAGAAGAAACCGATGCCATTTGTCTCGTAGTCTCAGAAGAAACAGGAAGGATTTCCATTGCTTTAAAAGGAGAAATGCTATATAACTTAACACTAGACGATGTAAGAATGATGCTAATTGATGAGTTGAAGCCAAAACAAGAAATAGACTATGAAGAAGAAATAAGCGAGGGAGAGACATATGAAGAAAATAGGTAAGTTTTTTATAAAAATCCTTCGTTATATCATATTATTCTTTGATAAATGGCTAATTGTTCCTATTACGAAGTTTATCTTAAAAATAATGGAAATAGGAAGAAGTTTAATAAAATCTTTCGATAAAGTTTCAGGAAAAAAATCAGTTTTATTAGTTATCAGTTTATTATTAGCATTTGCTGTTTTCATTATTATTGATCAAGAATCTACTGCTATGATTAATCAATATGCAGAGATTTTACCAAATCAACCAGTAAGTGCTGTTTATAATGAAGAGTTGTATGTTATCGAAGGTCTTCCAGAAACAGTAGATATCACATTAATAGGTCAAAGAAGACATATTTTCTTAGCAAAGCAATCTCCATCTAAAGGAGTAAGTGTAGATTTAACTGGATTAAAGCCAGGTAATCATAAAGTTGCCTTGAAATACACTCAGAGATTAAAATCTCTAGAATATAAACTAGACCCTTCTCAAGTAATGGTAACAATCTATGAGAAGGTAAGTGAAAATAGAACTTTAACATATGATATTTTGCATCAAGATAGTCTAGATACAAAATTATACATCAGTAATGTAGAAATCGATCGTACAGAAGCTATCATCAAGGGAGCACAGTATAAACTAGATAAAGTAGCTGCTGTAAAGGCACTATTAGATGTTCAAAATATTCCTAATCCAAAAGCAGGAGAAATCACGGTAAAAGATATTCCATTAGTTGCTTATGATGATGATGGAAAGATTCTAGATGTAGAAGTAGTTCCAAGTACACTTTCTGCTAATGTCACCATTACTTCACCAAGTAAAGAAATTCCAGTTAAGATTGTACCAACTGGAGAATTAGCATTTGGAAAATCTATTAAATCTATGGACACGAGTATTTCTAAAGTAACCGTATATGGTACTCAAGAAGCAATCGATTCAATTGAACAGTTAGAAGTAGAAATCGATGTAGCAGGCCTAGAAAAGAATAAAGAATACAATGTTACTTTGAAAAAACCTAAAGGAATTACAGAATTGAGTTCTAAGACAATGACTGTAAAAGTAGTAATTGATAATTCATCTACGAAAGAATTCGAAAATATTTCTGTTCAAGCAGAAGGCCTAGCAGATAATCTAAAGGTTCAAGCTCTAGCAGACGAATATCGTCAAGTAACAGTAGTAGTTAGCGGAAGCGAAGAAGCTATTAATAAGATTAATAATTCTGATATTCGTGCATTCATTGACTTGAAAAACTATGGTGTAGGAGAACATGAAGTAGAAGTTCAAGTAACAGGAACAGATTTGAAATTATCCTATACTTCTAAGACGAAGAAAGTAAAAGTTCGTATTTCAGCAAAATAATAAAAAGTCAGTTCAATAGAACTGATTTTTTTGGAATATAATAAATTCTTATTCATATGTTTAATTAGAAATATGAGAGGAATAATTATGAAAAGAATAGGTTTATTATTAATCATACTTTGTCTTACCTTAACAGGTTGTAAAAAAATGAATGAGAAAGATGTTTTAAAAGAAATTCAAAAAGACTTTGATAAGAGTAAAGGATATGAGTTATCTGGGGATTTATCTGTTCATAATCATGAAGAGGTTTATCAATATCGAGTAAAAGTATCCTATTTAAAAGACCATTATTATAAAGTAGAACTAACCAACACAGCCAATAATCACAATCAAATTATTTTAAAAAATGATGATGGAGTATATGTATTAACACCATCTTTAAATAAAAGTTTTCGTTTTCAAAGTGATTGGCCTTATGAAAATTCTCAAATTTATCTATTAGATGCTATCCTAAGAGATTTAGAAAGAGATGAAAAAACAGTTATAGAAAAGAAAGAGGATAGTTATATTTTCCAATCCAGTGTGAATTATCCAAATAACTCTAGATTTATTACAGAAAAAGTAGTATTTTCCAAAGATTTAAAATTAAAAAAGGTAAAAGTATATGATTCTTCTGGAATAGAAGTAATGTCTATGACCTTTGATAGTATGAAATATTCTCCAAATTTGAAAAAGCAAGATTTTAATATTGAACAGTATATAAAGGAAGAAACAGAGGAACAAACAGAAGAAAGTGGAGTCTTAGAAGATATTATTTACCCTCTTTATGTCCCAGAGGGTACGAAGTTAATAAGTGAAGAAAAGATTGCTAAAACCAACGGAGAAAGAGTCATGATGAATTATGATGGAGAAAAGTCCTTCTTATTAGTAGAGGAAACATCTGATGTATTCCAAGAATTTACAATCATTCCATCTTTTGGAGAACCATATTTTCTAATGGATACTTTGGGTGTGATGACAGAAAACTCTCTATCTTGGTCAAGTAATGGAATGGATTATTATTTAGTAAGTGATGTGATGAGTACAGAAGAATTAATAGAAGTAGCAGAATCCATTACTGGTATCATTTCTATGAAATAAACCATATATTTGTTTTACTTCTTAGATTTTCTTGTGATATAATGATTTCAGGTGGTTTATATGAAAAGAGGAAAAAATAATCAAGGCAAAAAAAGAAGAGAAGAAAGAAAATTAGAAAGATATGGTTCAGAAGCAATAGTAGATGGTAAGTGGATTGTTTTCCTTAGCGTTGTGATTGTTTTCTTAGCTTTCTATTTATTAACAGTCTACATTACCAATAGTAGAACAACAAAGAAGAAGAATACAGAAACAGAAGAAGAGAAAGTTTCTTCTTCCGAAATTCTTTTAGGAAGAAGTTTTGCTATGAGTGATGGAGAATACTTAGTATTGTATTATGATAGTAGCAAGGAAGAAGCTTCTACATGTGAAGAGTTGTTTACTAATTATGAAGCAAGTCATGGAGAAAATTCGATTTACTTTGTCGATATGAACAGAGGCTTCAATAAAGCACATCAGACAGAGGGAGAATCTAATAAGAATCCTTCTTCCGCAGAAGAACTATCCATCAATGGTCCTACTTTAATTAAAGTACAAGAAAAGAAATCAGTAGACTACATAGAAGGAATCGATTCTATAACAAATTATTTGAATGCATAAAAGACAGTTTTTTCTGTCTTTTAATTTTCTTTTTTTAATTTTTGTGATACGATAGATTAGAAGATAAGAGGTGTAAGCATGAGTTGGAACAACCTAAAAAAGAATTTATTTAAGAAGAAAAAGAAGAATAAGAAAAAGAATGCGGAATCTGCTACATTCTCCATGTTAGAAGTAGTAATGATTATCTTTATTTCTGTAATATTTGGAGTCATCATGGGCTATATGATTACTTATACCAATAAGATTTCTAAGTACTCTAAAATAGATGAGATAATTAATACCTATCATGAACTTTCTGATAATTATTATCCAGGCGTTTCAGAAGATGATCTAGCTAATGCTGCAATCAAAGGTATGGTAGAATCACTAGGAGATCCCTATTCTAGTTATTTAGATAAAGAAGAAAGTGATAACTTTAAAGAAACAGTGGACGGTTCTTTCACTGGAATTGGAGTAACAATCTTATTAGAATCTACAGGTAACCGTATTATCGAAGTACTAGAGGATAGTCCAGCGGAAAAAGCAGGATTAAAAACAGATGATATCATTGTTATGGTAGACACGGTAGGAGCAAGAACTTTAGCACCATCAGAACTTGCGACACTAGTACGTGGAGAAAAGGGTACGTCTGTTTCCATTACCGTAGAAAGACAAGGAGAGGTTTTAACCTTCCAAATGAAGAGAGATACTATCCCACTTCCGTCTGTAAATAGTGAAGTACTAGATTCTGGTATAGGATATATCCAAATTACATCCTTCGCATCTAATACTTATAAACAATTCAAAAAAGCCTTACAAAAAGTAGAAAAAGAGAATATAAGCAGTCTAGTAATTGATGTTCGTAATAACTTTGGAGGACATCTAGATCAAACAAAGAAGATTTTAAGTTTATTCTTCCCTAAAAAGACTGTGCTATATCAAATTGAATCAAAAGGAAAAGTGGAAGCAATTTATTCTACATCTAAAGAAAGTAGATCTTATCCTGTTGCAGTATTAGTCAATGAAAGTAGTGCTTCAGCTTCAGAAATACTAGCTTCTTGCTTCCAAGAAAACTATGAAAAATCCATTGTAATAGGAACTCGTTCTTATGGAAAAGGAACAGTCCAAAAGTCTCAAACCTTATCTAATGGAACCAGTATTAAATATACAACAGAGAAATGGTTAACAGCCAAAGGAGCATGGTTAAATGATACAGGACTTCTTCCAGATATAGAAATTAAGCAAACAGAAACATACTATGAAAATCCTACTGTAGAAAACGATACACAATTGCAAGTAGCGATTCAAGAATTAGGAAAAATGCAAGAAAAAGTTTAGTAGAAATACTAAACTTTTTTAAATATCCTCAATGCAATAAATAATTAACTGAGTATTTTTCTTTCCTGGACTACATGTAGTCAAAATAAGTTGCCTTCCTTCACCACTTGGAACATGGATATAACCAGTCTTTTCTTCTTCCCAAATAGAATCAATTAAATAAGAATAAGCAACTCCTTCATAGGTGATTTCTACGGAATCTCCTATTTCTAATTGATTTAATTCTTCAAAGTAGGCAACTTCTCCTTCTCCAGAATGAGCAGCTAATAAGAAAAGACTATTTTCATAAGATGGAGGAGGGGATTCCTTTAGAATGGATACATGCTTCTCAATTGTATTTTCAAGACTATCTTTACTATAAAAGGATTGTTTTAAATGGATTCTTGGAATAAAGAGAGTGCCAATAGGTTTTTCCTCCTCACGAATGATTGGAATAGCCTCACCATGATAAGAAATATCATAGGAATAAACAGTGGAAGTAGTTGGAAAATGAAGAAAAAAAGAAATAAGGAACCAAAAAAGTAGACTTCTTAGCATAAAATCATCCAAAGAGCATAAAGAAGATAAACAAACCAAGACCAGTTTTTCTCTGTATGAGTATCTGGAACAGGAATCATCCAATCGATAAGCGAAAGAAGCTTCTCTTCACAATCAGAAACTACAATGGTAAATGGTTTAGTCTTCTGATATCCCTCTGTAGTGTTTTTCTGAATGATTTGATAACTACCATATGGAAGAAAAAAATCCACTTGCCCTTCCTCATTTGTAGTAACCGTTTGAATGATTTCTCCCTTTTTATTCTTGATATAGAAAGAAACATTCGCTTCTTTTTTCAAATTACCTTCTTCACCATATTGTTTTTCTAAAAGTATTCTTTTTTTAATTACTTGATTCTTAAGAACAAGAGAAACTCTAGGATTTTCTTTGGTAATAGAAAACTTATAACTTTTCTGATCAAGAAGATATCCCTCTCCAGCTTTCTTTTCTTGAATTAAATAATTTCCAAAATCCAGATTAGAAAGAAGTGCTTGATTTTCTTCAATAACTAGATCTTGAATAAAACGATTTTGACAGTCATATAAAGAATAGACTGCACCATCCAAAGAAGCCTCCCCACTAGGAATCACGGACTTAGTATCCTGATCAATTTTACTAATTTCTAAATGAGTTGGAATAACATGAACCCTTATTTTTGCATCTATTGGTGTAATATCTCCTGTCTCTAGTAGGTTTTGACTATTTTCTGATTGATAGAATAAAAACGGTTTTTGATAGAAAAGTTCCTTTTGAAAAGAAAATTCATAAGAACCAGCCTCCAACGGCCCAATTTTGAAAAAATCTTCTACAATTAAATTTTCTTCATTAGTGAATGAATGAAGAACATGATTTTCATCTTCCAAAATGAGTTCATGATTTTCTACAATATCGAAACTGCCACCAGAAAAGCTAGGAAGAATAGTATCCATTTCAATCAAAGAGTAGATTTCGTTCATCTCTTCTTGAAAAATATCGATTCGATTTCCATTCAAAGAATCTGTAAAATAGTATTCTCCATCAGAAGAAGCAATTTGCCAAATCATAAGTTGAGTAATGGCATACCACTTAGGATCCGTATGATTAGAATAACCATATCCATAATAAGCAATTTTTGTCATAGACTCTATCTGTTCCTTTGAAAGAGTATCTAGTTGAAAACTAGATTGATAAGTCGCACCTTCATTGAAAAAACGAAATGGTTCAATACAATATGCAAATTCATCCGTTCCTACTTTTCGAAAAAAACGAGCTTTTTGATAATAAATCGTATGAGTAGAGTATTGATACTTATTCATATAAATATTATCAATGTATTCTGCTTCATAAAAACTGGTTGTCTCTGCTTTTACTGGAATCATCAGGAAAAGAGAAAATAGTATTAAGAAAATATTTATTTTTTTGATAAAAATCCCTCCTTTTTTCTTAACGAGTAGGATCCTATCATGTTTCTTTTTAATTGCCAAATCTTACTTTTTCTATTTCTATATCCGAAAAAGAAGGAAAATATAAAAACCTTTAAGAAAAAAATAAAAAAGGAAAACGAAGAAGCAAAGAAAAAAATAGTTTCAAAAAACAAATGATTGATATATAATATCTACGAGGTGATTTTATGACAGACATAGAAATATCCAGAAACAGTAAAAAAGAGTTTATTGGAGATGTAGCAAAAAAAATAGCCCTTACAGAGAAAGATTTACTTTTATACGGAGAAGAAAAGGCTAAGATAAAGAAAATATGTGATAAGCCAAAGGGAAAATTAATTCTAGTAACAGCCATTAGTCCAACTCCTTTTGGAGAAGGAAAAACTACTGTTAGTATAGGTCTTGCGGATGCTTTATCTAAGATGGGTAAAAAAACAATTGTAGCATTAAGAGAACCATCTATGGGACCAGTTTTTGGTATGAAGGGAGGCGCAACCGGAGGAGGATACTCTCAAGTAGTTCCAATGGAAGAGATTAATCTTCATTTTACCGGAGATTTTCATGCTATTACTTCTGCCAATAATTTAATTTGTGCAGCGATTGATAACCATATTTATTTTGGAAACAGTCTAGATATTCAAGAAGTAACATTCCATCGTTGCTTAGATGTAAATGATAGAGCTTTAAGAGAAGTAGATTTAGGAACTAGAAAAGAGTCTTTTGCCATTACTTCTGCTAGTGAGATTATGGCTTTGTTCTGCCTAGCAACTTCTCTAGAGGATTTAAGAAGAAGACTTGGAAATATCATAGTAGGAATCAATAGTAAAAAAGAGTATGTAACAGTTCATGATTTGAATTTAGAGGGATCCTTAGTAGCCCTTTTAAAAGATGCATTTATGCCTAATCTAGTACAAACTCTAGAAAACACACCAGCTATTATCCATGGAGGACCATTCGCTAACATTGCGCATGGATGCAACAGTATTATTGGAACACGTACTGCTTTAACACTTGCTGACTACGTAGTAACAGAAGCTGGTTTTGGAGCCGATCTAGGTGCTGAAAAATTCTTAGATATTAAATGCAGAATTGGGAATCTAGAACCAAGTGCAGTTGTATTAGTTTCAACGATCAAAGCACTAAAATATCATGGAGGAGTTCCAAAAGCAGAAATCTTTGAGGAAAACATGAGTGCTTTAGAAGCTGGTTTTGCCAATTTAGATAAACATTATGAAAATCTTCAAAAATTTGGAGTACCAGTAGTTGTTTGTTTGAATCAATATCATACAGATACCGAGGAAGAAATTGAAAAGCTAAGAGCTCATTGTAAGGAAAAAGGATACCATTTTGCTATCAGCAATGCTTACCTAAAAGGTAGTGACGGAGCTATGGATTTAGCAAATGAAGTTCTAAAGTGTAAAAAGCAAGATTTCCATTATTTATACTCTACAGAAGATTCCATTAAGGATAAGATCAATACAATTTGCAAAGAAATCTATGGAGCAAAAAAGGTCATAATCAGTAAGGAAATACTAGATAAAATTAAAGTGTTTGAAAAAAATAAAAAAGCAAACTTACCGGTTTGTATCGCAAAAACACAATATTCTTTCTCAGATGATGCAAAAAAAGTAGGAGTTCCAAAAGACTTTGAAGTAACCGTAAAAGATATTCGTCTATATGGAGGAGCAGAGTTTATTACTGTTCTTTTAGGAGATATTATGATTATGCCAGGATTATCTAGAAAACCAAATTATGAAATCATAGATGTAGAAGACGGAAATATCATGAATTTAAGTTAAAAAAATATCCACAATTTCTGTGGATATTTTTATTTACAACTTTTTGAAGAAGCATCATAAGTTTTTTCTTTATCATTACAAACACAAGATTGATTTTCTACCGTAGCATCTTCTGGACAAATAATAGCTTCTACTGGTTGCTTCTCTTCTGTTTTTTCTTTCTCTTTTTC
>JAFRIU010000031.1 GCA_017432645.1 Bacilli bacterium | reverse complement strand
TGGAAGAAAAACAGTTAATGGAATATACAGATGATTTAATTTTAAATCATGAAAATTTAGGATTTGCTAAAGCAAATAATGTGGGATGTAGTTATGCTATTAATAAATATCATCCGGATTTTTTGTGTGTTATTAATAATGATACACTTATTTTACAAGAGAATTTTATAGAAGAGATCAGAAGTTGTTATCAAAAAACTTATTTTGATATGTTAGGTCCTAAAATCATTACAGATGGAGGAGAATCAGTAAATCCTTTTCCTGTTTATAAAAAACTAGATGAAGTGAAAAAAGCTATTCGCTATCATGAAAGATTAGCTCGTATTTATAAAAGTGGATTTCTTACTTTTTTAATGAATGGTTATATCGGTTTAAAAAGAATATTTAAAAAACCACGTCATTTAGAAAATGGGGCGGAAAGTGAGTTTGGGGCATCTCTACATGGATGTGCAATTATCTTTTCTAGAAAGTATTATGAAAAATATCCAACAGTATTTTTTGAGGGTACTTTCTTATATCACGAGGAAGAGTTTTTGGCTTATCGAAAAAGAAAAGATGGCCTAGTCACTTATTATGATGCTTCATTAGAGATCTTTCATAAAGAGGGTGCTTCTTTGAATGAAACTTTTAAGAATAGTGATCGTGATAAATTAGTTTTCCGTAATCAAGAAATTGTGAGATCTTTGACTTTATTGAAAGAAGTTTTAGAGAGTAATAGGAGTATTTAAGGAGTGATAACTATGAAAAGTATGATTTCTGTTGTCATACCTTGTTACAATGCAGAAAAGTATATCAGGCGATGTTTAGATTCTATTTTGAGTCAGACTTATTCAAATCTAGAAATCATTTTAGTAGATGATGCTTCTAGCGATGATACTTCAAAAATTATAAAGGAGTATGCATCTAAAAATAAGAATATTCAGTTTCTTCAAAATAAAGAGAATAAAGGAGCAGCCTTTTCTAGAAATTTAGGATTATCTGTAGCTACAAATGATCTTATTTCTTTTGTAGATGCAGACGATTATTTACAGTCTAACTTTTATGAAGTATTGCTTCAAAAGATGATGGAAGAAAATTCTGATGTTGTTGTTTGTGATATTTTGACAAAATATGATGATGTTTCTGGAATGGATACTAGAAATGTTGTTTTTTGTGGCAAAAAAAACAAGGATGGTTTTATTAATAATGGATTAGCTGCTAGTCCTTGTAATAAGTTATTTCATAAGAAGGATCTTTTAAAGTATCCATTTCCTGAAGGAATGATGAATGAGGATATTCCTGTTGTTTTACCTATTTTGTTACATGCTAAGCATATTTCTTATTCAGAAGATACTTGTTATTATTATGTTCAACAAAAGTCTTCTGTACAGAATTCTCATCTTAGCGATAAACGATTGGATTTATTTTTAGCACTAGATGTTTTAGAAGATAGATATCCAAGAAATCAAGAGAATGAGTTTTATTGGTCTATGATTCTTTTTAATCAAGTAATTTTGTTTTTTTTCTATTATTTGATTCAAGAAGATAATGCTAAAGTTCGAAAGAAATATCTTCAAAAATATCACGATCTTACTAAAAAATATAATTTATTAAGCAATCCATTTTTACAGGATTTTTATAGTCAACAAGGAGCTAAACATCGATATTTTTATAAAACGATTTTTGAATTTACTATGAGAGGTTTTTATACTCTTTCTAATGGGGTTCTTTCTGTTTATCATTTCTATTTAAAAAATAAGAAATCTGTTTTTAAAGAGTCTATTACGATGGATGATTTGGTTTTAGCAGCAGAAGTTCAGAGTAAGATTCCTGAGAGTTCTATTCATTTGTCTGTTGTTGTTCCTAACTATAATTATGAGAAATACTTACTTCAACGAATTTATTCGATTTTATCTCAAACAAAAAAGGTACATGAAATTATTTTGTTGGATGATTGTTCTACAGATGATAGTAGAAAACTTATAGATGAAATAGAAAAGGTAATAGGAAAGTATGTCCCTATAAAAAAGGTATATAATAAGGAAAATTCCGGTACTGCTTTTAAGCAATGGAAGAAAGGTTTTCATGAAGCTAGTGGAGACTATGTTTGGATTGCAGAAGCAGATGATTATTGTGATTGTGAGTTTTTAGCGAATGTTTTAAAACCAATTGAAACTCATCCTGGAGTTGTACTTTCTTATTCGGATACTTCTTTTGTAGATAAAGATGGTTTTGTAATTATGAAAACTGTGAAGAATGAAATTGATTTGTTGAAAACAGGTCATTGGGATCATGACTTTATTCATGATGGGAAAGAAGAAATTCAGCAATATGCTTATTTAAATTGTACGATTGCAAATGTATCTTCTGTTGTTTTTAAAAAGGAAGATTATGATTTTGAACTTGCTACTCAATATAAGCAAACAGGAGATTGGATATTCTATTTGGGAGTCATGTCTCATGGAGAGGTTGCTTATTGTAGAAAAAGATTAAACTATTATCGATTGCATGGTGCTAATGTTACTTCCACTACTAAGAAGGAAAATCATTTGAAGGAGATTCAAAGAGTTCATCAGTATATTGATGAGGAGTATGGGCTAGATGCGGAACAAAAGAAGAATATTCAAGATCGATATCAGTTTTTAAGGAAAGTGTGGTCACTAGAATCAGGAGGAGAAAATGAAAAATAATAAAATCAAAGTAGCTTTATTATTCCTAGGATTATTTCTTTTGGCTTTGCTACAGATTCATTTCATATGGTTAAACTATGATGATTATGGATATGCTTCCTTATCTTATTTGCCTGCTTATACTGGTCCTAAGGGAATGATGAGGGGCCTTTCTGATGTCTTTTCTTTTTTACATTATCATTACCAGTATTGGGGTGGTAGAGTACTATGGTTTTTCTTTGAAATCATTGTATTAAAGATTAATGTTCATGCTTATAGAATTGTACAAGCTATTATTACTACAGGTATCTTTTATATGCTTTATAAGATAGTAGTAAAGACAACTAAAATGGATCATTGGAAAGTAGCACTTGCTTCTATTTTGTGTTTTGGACTTGTTGATATTATGGTATTAAGAGATACTTTTTATTGGTTTACTGCTTCTGTATTGTATTTATGGCCAATTTTACCAGTTTTTCTTTTAATTTACTTTTTTATGGATGAGAATAGAAAAAGATTAATTGATATTCTTTGTATCTTTCTTGCTTTTCTTGCTTCATGGTCTCAGGAACAAGTCAGTATTTATATTGTTTCTTATTTGGGACTTATGACGCTTCATCGCTTCTTTATAGAAAAAGAGAGAAATAAATGGGATATTGTGATTACCATATCTGCTCTTGTTGGTTTTGCGATTCTTATGTTGGCACCAGGATCTTCAGCTAGAATGGATTATGATAAATGGTTTTATAGCTTAAGTATTTTTGGAAAAACTCTTAAGAATCTTCCAGAAATTATTCATTTGAATTTTGGAAATTCTACTAGAATATTCATGCTTTTATTCTTTGGTACGAGTTTATATACTTTTTATCAAAGTCGTGAGAGTTTTCAAAGAAAATGGCTTATTGATATTGGTCTTATGAATGCTATTTTGATATTTTTGTTTTCTTTTACGGAAGCAAATGGATATTTTCGTATGTTGTATGAAATTCGTCATTTTTCTATACTTATTAAATTGATCTCTTTTGTTCAACTGATTTATTTATTATTTATTTTGTTTTTATGTTTCTATAAGAAAAAAGAGTATTCTTTATCTTTCTTGATAGTTTCGGCTTCTCTTTCTCAAGCAGCTATGATTATGGCTCCTTATTTTCCAATGCGTTCAGCGACAATGCTAGAGTTTACTACTTATATTTTATTTGTATATGTTTTTGCTACTATCTTGCAGAAAAAGAAAAATCATCTTACTTTATTGTTGATACCACTTAGTATTTTATCTATTTATTATTATTCAATTAATACTATAGGTTATTATCATAATAATTCAATTAAGAAAGAAAATGATCAGTTATTACGAGAAGCTAGTAAGAAGATAAAAGCAGGAGAGAAAATAGAAGAAGTTGCTTTAAAAAGAGTTAATGAATTCTATGGTGTTGTGGAACCAGAAGGGGTATATTATTATATGAAATACTATTATGATATTCCACAAGAAGTAAATGTTTATTATGAAGAGGAATAAGATTCATCTTATTCTTTTTTAGTGAGTAGACAAACGATAAAAAATGTGATTAAATTTATTTATAATGAAGATAGGGTAAGGTTTGGTAATTATGAATAGGTTAGAAAGACAATCAAATTTTGAATTTATGAGGATTGTTTCCATGTTTTTTATTGTGTTATGGCATGTTATGGTACATGGAAAGATTTTTTCTGGATTAGGGGACTTATCTCACTTTGTCGAAAGTGTTCTTTTGGGACTGGTTGTGGTTCATGTAAATTCTCTTATATTTGTAACGGGATATTTTAATAGTAATAAAAAAGAAATTCCAATTAAAAAGCTAGTTAAATTAGTTGGAGTTGCTTGGTTTTATAAAGCTGTTATTGCTTTCGTGTTTTATACTTTTCATCTTGGCGAATTTGGTAAGATAACTTTAATGGAAGAGTTATTACCTTTAGATTTAAACAATTATTGGTTTATTAATGCTTATCTTATTCTTTATGTTTTTTCTCCTTATTTAAATAAAGTAACGGAGAATATGGATGAGAAGAGTTTCTTTCGATTCCTTTTGATGATGATTTTTTCCTTGTCAGTATTGCCGTTTATTTCTTCTCATCGTGTTATTTCTAATAATGGAAGTAATATTATTCAATTTATATTAATCTATTATTTAGGTTCTTATTTTAGAAAATATCCATTAAAAGATAATTATCATTTTAAGAATACTCGACGAGAGCATATTCAAATATTATTGGTCCTTCTTTTCTTTTTCTTTGCTTTTGTAAATATTAGTTTTCATGCTTTGGGAGAAAAGATGTGTAGTATTCATCATCCTTTGATGGAGTATTTTGGACGAATGATATTAACTAATTATGTATTGTATTCTAATTTGTTCGTTATTATTCAGAGTTGTGCTTATTGTTTGTTATTTGAAACATTCTCGATTAGGAGTAAAGTCATTAATTGGATTGCAGGATCTACTTTAGGAATCTATTTAATTCATGATAATCATATTATGAGAGGAAAACTATATGAAGTTTTGCTTCCAAAAAGTGAGAGCTTTGGAGTAACTACTCTCCTTACTTTAGTGAAAGTTTCTGTTATTATATTTGTACTTTGTTTTCTTGTAGAAAGTATACGAAGATTGGTTTCCAAATTTCTTACATTAGTATATAATAGATGGATAAGAAAAGAGAAAACTGTGATGGGAGAGTAATAAAATGCGTAAAAAAGAAGAAATATTATATGTTGTAGTTCCTTGTTATAATGAAGAAGAAGTATTGGAAGAGACTACAAAACAATTGAAAGCAAAAATGGAAAAACTAGTTAAAGATAAAGTAATTAGTGATCAGAGTAAAGTTATGTATGTAAATGATGGCTCTAAGGATAAGACCTGGGAGTTGATTGAAAAGATTAGTAAGAGAGAAAAATACTTTACAGGAATTTCTTTATCTAGAAATCGTGGACATCAAAATGCTTTGTTAGGTGGATTGATGACTGCCAAGAATTATGCAGATGTTGTTGTCTCTATGGATGCAGATTTACAAGATGATATTCATGCTATAGATGAAATGTTAAAAAAGTATTATGACGGTTGTGATATTGTCTATGGAGTTCGAAGTGCTAGAAAAAAGGATACTTTCTTTAAGAGAGTAACAGCAGAAGGCTTTTATAAATTTATGCGTGCTTTAGGTGTAGACTGCGTTTATAATCATGCAGATTATCGTTTGACTTCTAAGAGAGTTTTGGAAGAATTAGAAGGATTTCAAGAAGTTAATTTGTTTTTAAGAGGAATGTTTCCTTTAGTTGGCTTTCAGTCTGATATTGTTTATTATGAAAGAAATGAAAGGTTTGCTGGAGAGTCTAAATATCCTTTAAAGAAAATGCTTAATTTTGCTTGGGATGGAATTACTTCTTTTAGTGTGAAACCTCTAAGGTTTATTTCTGGAATGGGTTTCTTTATTCTAATGCTTAGTATTTTCTTTGCTATTTATATGATTATTAGAATGTGTATTGGACAAAGTGTTTATGATTGGATGATTTTTGTTCTTTCTATTTTCTTTATGGGAGGACTTCAAATGATTTGTATGGGAGTTGTAGGTGAATACATCGGTAAGATTTATGGTGAAGTAAAGGCAAGACCAAGATATATTATTTCTAAGAATCTTTTGGAGGATGGTAAGTGTGATTAATAAAATAATAAAGAATGATTTGTTTCAACAAATTTTTAAGTTTGTAATTGTAGGAGGAATTGCTACTATTATTGATTGGGCAATCTATTATGTACTTGTTCATTTTGTACATTTAGATCCTTTAGTTAGTAATATTATTTCCTTTAGTATATCTGTTATATATAACTATATTGCTAGTGTTAAATGGGTATTTCATGTTAATCAAAATAAAAGTTGTAAGAAGATGTTTATTGAGTTTATTCTTTTTAGTATTTTTGGTTTGTTATTAACAGAATTATTCTTATGGATTGGGATTAAATTATTACATCAGGATGAAATGCTTATCAAGATTCTTTCTACTGCGATTGTTATGGTGTTTAATTTTATTACTAGAAAATTATTTTTGGAAAAGTAAATTTACGACAATTAACGATTTTATTTTCAAAGAGGAATTGTTATTCTTTTAAATGATGTTATAATAATTGGTGGGTGTCATTGTGATGGAAAATAAAGGAAGAAAAGTTTTTATTGTTTTGTTGGTATTTGCTTTGATGGTAACTTCTTTTTGTGCTGTTTTCTTTTATTATCGATCTTCTAGAGTAGTGTATAAAGAACGGGTAGTATATAAAGAGAAAAAAGGAAAGAGATTGGAAGATATTAAGAAGCATGAAAATATTGTTTTTTTGGGAGATTCCATTACTCAGTTTTATCCTATTGATAGTATCTATAGTGATTTACCAATTGTAAAGAGTGGAATATCTGGTTATACTACAGATGATTTATTGGAGAGAATGGATTCTATGGTTTATCAATATAATCCTACTAGTGTTTATCTTTTAATTGGAACGAATGATATTATGACAGATGGGGAAGCAACTAAGGATGAAACTGTTGAAAAAATAGAAGAGATTATTGCTGATATTAAAGAAAATAGAAGTATGGCTAAAATTTATTTAGAATCTATTTATCCAGTTAATCGTAATTTGGATACGGGAATGGTAAGAAATCGTAAGAATGAAATTATTCGTGATATGAATGAAGAATTAAAAGAGTATTGTGTTAAGAATCAGGTTACTTATATTGATATGTATGAGGAGTTAGCTGATCAAGATGGTAATTTTTCAGAAGAGTTTACCGATGATGGATTACATCCTAATGATTTAGGATATGCTAGAATTAGTCAGGTACGACTAAATTATATTTACGATATTTATTAAAGAAAAAGGAAGGGACTAATTGTCCTTTTCTTTTGTTGATGATATAATGAAAACGTGTTAAGGGAGGGATTTATTATGAAAAAATGTGTAGTAATAATGAATCCAGCAAGTGGAAAAAAGAAACATATTAAGTCATATGAAGGATTTTATGATACTTTTCGAAAATATGATTATGATGCAGAAATTATTTTGACTAAGGAAAGAGGAGATGCTGGTAGAATTATTTCTGTTCTTTCTGATGATATTGATTTGGTTGTCAGTGCTGGTGGAGATGGTACTTTAAATGAGATTGTAGCTGGCAATATGAAAAGAAAAAACAAACTAGTTATTGCACCTCTTCCTATGGGTAGTACGAATGATGTTGGAAATATGTATGGACTAGGTACTAATGTTTATCAAAGTCTTGAAAAAATTTTAAGAGGAGTTAAGAAAAAGGTTGATATTTGCTATATCAACGATAGAAGTTTCGTATATGTTGCTTGTTTGGGTGATTATATTGATATGGCATATTCTACTCCACGTAGTTTGAAAGAAAAATATGGAAAAATTGCTTATTTTTTATATGGAATCAAACGCTTTCGTACTAAACTAAATACTTATCATGTCCAGTATAAGGTGAATGGTGAAGAGCATGAGGGTCAGTATTCTTTTATTTTTATTTCTAATTCTTCTTATATTGCAGGACAACCAGATGTTTATTATGATGTAAAGTTGGATGATAATAAGTTTGAAGTGGCTTTGGCTAATGTGAAGACTTTTGGTGAATTATCTAAACTCTTGGTACTTATTAGTAGTGTCGATGTAAAGACGATACCAAATATTACTTATTATCAGACGGATCATTTTGAAATAGAATTTGATTCTATTCCAGATACTTCTTGGTGTTTGGATGGAGAAGAAATGGTACCTGATACGAAGCATTTTGTTTTTCATGTTGAGCAAAGTATGAAAATGATGGTTCCAGATGAAAATGCTTCTAAACTTTTTGATGAATAGATTGTGCTTATAAAAGGAGATTTGATTTTGATGGGAAAAGATAAGAAATCATCAGAACAAAAAAGTACTATGAAAGTTTTTATGTGCTTTATTTACTTAGTTATTATTACTTTTCTTTTTGTTTGTTCTTACCATATATTTTTGCAGAAAGAAAAAATTCTTCCATGGTCTTTATCTGAGAGTACGGGAGATTATACTTATATGGATTTATCCAAAATGTCTGAAAAGTTTGCATATTATGAAGAGAGTAATATGGGACTTCATTTTGGTATAGAGGAAGAGAAAACTGGTTTATGGCATGCTTATATTGTTGCGATTGATGAAGATCAATACGAGAAGTATAAAGCTTTAATTGATTATACTTATGAGAGAACGGAAAAGAAGCCAGATAAAGTGCGAGTTTATGGATATCCTGTTTTGGTAGATGATAATATTAAAGATATGGTTTTAAAAAATGTTGTACATTTTCTTCCAGCAGAAAACGAAGTAGAGATTACAGAAGAGAATTATGAGAAATATTTTACTAATAGTTATTTAGATACTACTAGAGAAAGAGAAGAAGAGTTTAATGTCTTATTATGTGGATCTTTATTTTTATTATTTATCGTTATTGTGTTATTTTTCTTAACTATTTTTGATAAAAAGAAAGCCTCGACTAAAGTAGAAGAATAGAAAGGGGATTAGAAAATGGAATTTCAAGAAATCAATGAAAAGGAATATCGATCTTTTTGGGAAAATCATCCATTAAAGAGTTTTTTATCTTCTCCAGAAATTGCGAAGCTAAGAGAAGAAAGTAATTGGAAGGCTCACTATGTAGGTGTGAGGGAAAATCAAAAGTTAATTGCGGCAGCCATGCTACTTAGCCATGAAAGACATCTTGGTAAAAGAGAGTTTTATTCTCCAAGAGGCTATTTAATGGATTTTGAAAACTTAGATTTACTTGCTTTTTTTACTAAAGAAGTAAAGAAATATGTAAAAAATCAAGGTGGATATGTTTTACGAATGGATCCTTATTTACTTTATAAGCAAAGAGATATTGATGGAAATGTCGTAGAAGGTGGAGAAGACCATTCTAGAGTAGTAGAAAAGCTTCTATCTTTAAAGTATCGTAGAGTTCCTACTCCTTTGATGGAACAAGTAGGCTGGATGTTTTGCCTAGATTTAAAAGATAAAACAGAAGAAGAAATCTTAAAAGAAATGAAGCCAAATGTTCGAAATATTATTCATAAAACAGAAAAGTTTGGAATAGTTGTTCGTGAACTTTCTTATGATGAATTAGAAGAGTTTCAGAGTATTATGGAAGAAACTTCTAAAAGAAAGGGATTCTCTAATCGAAAGCTTTCCTATTATCAAAAAATGTATGAATTATTTTCCAAACAAGGAGAAGTTAAATTCTTTATTACGGAATTAAATATAAAAGATTATCGTGATAAACTCCTTGATGAGAAGAGTGAAAAAGAAGAAAAGAAAAATCATTTGGGAGAAGCAAAGTATAATGATGCCGCAAGAGCTAATTTAGAGAAAGAAATTGCTTCACTTGAAAAGAGAATTCAGGAGGCGGAACAAATTCTTTCTGAAAAGGGGACAGATGTTATTACTCTTTCTGGTTCTATGTTTATGCTAATTCAGCCAGAAGTTATTTATCTATCCAGTGGTAATTATGAAGAGTATATGAAGTTTAATTCTCAGTATTTGATTCAATGGAAGCTTATTCAATATGGTATTCAACATGAATTTCAAAGACACAATTTTTATGGAATTCCAGAAAATATTAATACGCATCCTAAGGATTATGGTATTTATGAATTTAAAAGAGGCTTTAATGGCTATGTAGAAGAATTAATTGGAGAGTTTGAACTCCCTATTAGTTGGCATTACACGCTTTTTTCTCTTCTTCATCGACTTAAGAGAAAATAATTTTATAGAAGGGAAGATTTTTATGAAGAAAAAAGTTCTTGTTTTCTTTCTCCTTTTTTTTGCTTTTTTGGGACTAGCTTTTATTGGTAATAAAATCTATTGGGATTATCGTGTTCGACATGCTATTATTCATGTTGAACTTTCTTATCAGGTTATCCCTGTTCATCAAGAAAATGTAACGGTAGATTTATTAATTAAAGAGATTAATGGAGTTTTAAAAACCAATCCTGTTATTGATACTACGAAGATTGGAAAACAAGAGGTTACTTTTCAATATGTAAATGAAGAGAAGATTCCGCTTTCTTATACAATAGAAGTAGAAGTTGTGGATACGATTCCTCCTCTTATCTTTCAATCTAAATCTAAAACCGTTTCTGTTGGCTATGATGGAAATTTAGAAAAAGATTTGTTTTGTGGAGATAATTATGATCCTAATCCTCATTGTTATATTGAAGGGGAATATGATTTGAATCAGGTTGGAAGATATGATTTAACTTTTGTTGGAGAAGATTCTTCTTCTAATCGTTCTTCTTCTTCCTTTACTCTGATTGTGCAACCAAAGTCGAATTCCTCTTCTGGAGGAAGTGGTGGAGGATCTTATACTAGCTTTTCTGCTGTCAAAGAAAAATATCAAGGAGAAAATATACATTTTGGAATTGATATTTCTCATTGGCAAGGAGATATTAACTTTCAAAAAGTAAAAGATGCAGGAGTAGAATTTGTCTATATTCGTGTTGGTAGAGGAGACGGTATTGGAGCAGATTTTGTAGAAGATAGAAAATTTGTACAGAATATTCAAGGCTTCAATAAAGTTGGTATTCCAGTTGGAGTATATTTTTATTCTAACGCTAATAGTAATCAAGATGCTATAAAAGAAGCAAAATGGGTTTTAAATAAAATTAAAAAGTATCAAGTTGATTTGGAAATAGTATATGATTGGGAAAACTGGGGAGATTTTCAATATTATGATTTGAGTTTCTATCAGTTAACGGAAACGGCAAAGGCTTTTCATCAAACCGTTTCTAAAGCAGGATATACAGGGATGCTTTATAGTTCTAAGAGTTATTTACTATCTGTTTGGAATGAAGTAGATTTTCCTAAATGGTTAGCTCATTATACTGAATATACCAATTATACGGGAACGTATTCTGTATGGCAGTTATGTGATGATGGGAAAGTAGATGGTGTTTCTGAATACGTTGATTTAGATATTCGTTATGGAGATATTCCAACGAAAAAAACAGTTTCTTAGAACTGTTTTTTTATAGAAATTCTTTTAGTTTTTTCAGGTAAGATTCTTGCATACTAATATATTCTGAACATATTTTGTGAACTTTTTTATCTAGAGTTTTATGATTTAAGATTTTTTTTCCTTCTATAATTCCCATATTGGTTCCTTGAATTAATAGATCTGCTAGTTTTGTAACACTAGAGTCTAGAAAGGTATCCATTTGGATTCCATACCAGGTCATAGCTTTTTCCATTAGTGTAGTCTTCTCGATTTCATTGGTACTATATTCTTGATAAAGCTCATTGATTTTATTGGATAGACTTTCATATTCTAGCAGTTGATTTTTTAATAGGGTTCTGAAGTTTTTTTCTTTTGTTTTGGGAATGATGAATTTTAGTGCCTGAATTCCCATACTGCAACCTTTGTTTAATTCATTTAAGGCATTAATATTATTTTCCATGTATCCTCCTTCAAGATTAGTATGGATTTTTTTCTGTTCAATATGCATATTTACAAAAAAAAAGAAAGAGCTTATGATAGGAGTATAATAGTAGTCATTGTGAAAAAAAGTTCATTGTGTTATAATAGGCAAGAAAAAGAAAGGAGGAAGCTCTATGAAGAAAGTTGTCATTGGTATGAGTGGTGGAGTGGATAGTAGTGTTGCGGCTATCGTGTTACAAAAACAAGGATATGAAGTAATTGGATTATTTATGAGAAATTGGGATAGTTTGGCAGATGGTGAGTTAAATGGACCTACAACGAGTTCGGGAATTTGTCCGCAAGAAGAAGACTATAATGATGCGAAATCAGTTTGTGATGCTTTAGGAATTCCTCTTTATCGAAAAGATTTTGTGAAAGAATATTGGGATTATGTTTTTACTTATTTTTTGGAAGAATTAAAAAATGGTAGAACTCCTAATCCAGATATTATGTGTAATAAATATATTAAATTTGAAATGTTTGCAGAAGAAGCTAGAAAATTAGGAGCAGATTATATTGCCACAGGTCATTATGCAAGGCTACAAGATGGTAAGCTTTTACGTGGAGTGGACACGAATAAGGATCAGACTTATTTCTTGTCTCAAGTTTCTCGTAAACAATTTGAAAATGTATTATTTCCTATAGGAGGCATGGAAAAGAGTGAGGTTCGTAAAATTGCGGATGAGTATCATTTGATTACTGCCAAGAAGAAAGATTCTACTGGTATTTGTTTTATTGGAGAAAGAAATTTTAAGAATTTTTTGAAGAACTATTTACCAAATATGCCTGGAGATGTTGTGAATATCGATACAAATGAAGTGGTTGGAAAGCATATTGGTCTTATGAATTATACAATAGGTCAAAGAAAAGGACTTAATATTGGTGGAATGGATGATAAAATGTTTGTAGTTGGAAAAGACTTATCTAAGAATATTTTATACATCTGTTTAGGAGAGGATAACGATTATTTAGTAAGTACTTCTTGTCTAGTTGATCAAATAAATTATTTAGGAGATGAAAAGGTAAAAGATTGTACAGCAAAGTTTCGTTATCGCCAAAATGATATTCCTGTTTCTTTGGAATGGTTAGATCATGGAGAAGTGTTGGTTCGCTATCCACAGGGAGTGAAAGCAGTTACACCTGGACAAGCTTGTGTATTTTATCAAGGAGAAGTATGCCTTGGTGGAGGGATTATTAAAGAAGTAAGAAAAAATGATACCAAATTGTGGTATTTATAGAAAGAAAGGTGAAGAGTGATGGATCAGGAAAAGATTGGACAGTTTATTAAACAGATTCGTGAAGAAAACCATTTAACTCAGAAAGAATTCGCTGATCAATTGAATGTCACTTTTCAAGCGGTATCTAAGTGGGAGAGAGGAAAGAATATTCCTGATATTGCTGTTTTAAAAGAGATTAGTGAAAAATTTCATGTAAATGTTGATGAGTTACTAGAAGGAAAGAGAAAGTTACAAAAGAAAAATAAGAATGTTTGGTTATGGATTGGTCTTTTTCTTCTTTTCTCTGTTGGTGTCTTTTTTGTTGTGAATAATTATTCTAAAGGGGATTATGAATTTAAAATTATTTCTTCTAAATGTGCAGATTTTCATATTTCTGGAAGTGCTGCTTACAATAAGGAAAAAGCAACTATTTATATTTCTAATATTGAGTTTTGTGGAAAAGAAGATTTGATGAAGTATCGTACTATTTCTTGTGTATTATACGAAAATGAGAAAGATACTAAAACGAAGATTAGTACTTGTCCAGAAGGAAAGAATCAGACTTTAACCGAGTTTTTAAGAGGAGTCAATATTCAAGTAGATCATTATTCTACTCAGTGTAAGAAAATGACTTCTAATACTTTAACTTTGGAGATTCATGCATTGACTGATGAAAATAAAACAATTACTTATACGATTCCACTTCAACTAAATGATCAATGTAAATAGGAGCTTTTATGAAATTAATAAAAGAAATTACAGAAGAAAATCTAGAAGAAATTAGAAGAGTTTTAGATCAAGATGGGATTATTATTTTTCCAACAGATACGGTATATGGAATTGCCTGTAACTGCTTTTCTTTGGAAGGTTTAAAAAAATTATATGCTTTTAAAAATAGACCTTTTTCTAAACCAATTAATGTGTTAACAGATTCTATTTCTAAAATAGAATTGGTAGCTAGCAAGATGAATCCTTTGGAAAAGAGATTAATAGAAAAGTATTTGCCAGGTGATCTTACTTTGATTTTAGATAAGAAGAAAAATGTTCCAGATTTATTAACTGCTTCTTTGCCGACTGTTGGAGTAAGAATTCCAAATCATTCTATTGCTTTACAAATTTTGGAAAACTATCCTTATCCTCTTGCAACTTCCTCTGTCAATTTAGCAGGAGATTCTCCTGGAATAGAAGTAGAGGACTTTATTGATGAGTTTCAAAATAAGGTAGATATTATTGTCGATGGGGGAAAGTGTCCGATTGGTCTTGCTTCTACGATTGTGCGTGTAGAAGGAGAAGAAATAAAAATTTTAAGACAAGGTAAATTAAGAGTAGAATAATCTGCTCTTTTATATTATAATAGAATAAAGTAGGTGAGATGTATGGCTAAGGAAGAGGAAATGGTAAAAGAAAAAGAAGAACAAACTTTAGAAAATCGTTGTCCAGCCTGTAAGGCATCTATTTCTTTTGATGCTAAATCTGGAAAATGGAAATGTGAATATTGTGGTAGTTCTTTTACTTTAGAAGAGATGCAAGCGCATTCCGATAATGCTTCTGGAGAGAAAAAAAATCAAAAAAAAGAAGGAGATTCTTCTGATCATACCCAGTATGTTAGTTATCATTGTGAGAGCTGTGGTGCAGAAATCATTGCAGATGAAGAAACAGCTGCTACTTTTTGTATTTATTGTGGAAATACTGCTATTTTGCAGAGTAAATTATCTGGTAAATTTTCTCCAGATCAAATGATTCCTTTTCAAAAAGAGAAAAAAGAAGCTGTGGATGCTTTTAAAAGTTTAGCTAAAGGTAGACCTTTTGTTCCTAAAGATTTTACTCATGAAGCTAATATTGAAAAAATAAGAGGTGTTTACATTCCTTTTTGGCTTTATGATGTAAAAGTTTCTGGTGATATTGTTATGAATGCTGAAACGGTAGAACGATGGACGGTAGGGAAGACTCATTATACCAAAACCAATGTTTTTAAGGTTACTAGAGGTGGAGATATGATGTTTCAGAAGGTTCCTGTAGATGGTTCTAGTCATTTTGATAATGATATTATGAATAGTATTGAGCCTTTTTCTAATCAGAAGTTGATTCCATATAATCATGCTTATTTGTCTGGTTTTTATGCAGAAAAGTATGATGAAGAGGGAGATAAAGTATTTTCTGAAGCATCAAATAGAACATTAAATACTGCAAGAGGAGTCTTAAAAGATGATGCTGTATTATATGTTTCTAAGACGATTGTTGCCGATCACTTAGCTGCAAATGAAGAGGCAAGATCTTATGTTTTGTTGCCTGTTTGGATGGTAAATGTTAAATATAAGAATAAAATGTATATTTTTGCCATGAATGGTGAAACAGGAAAGTTTGTTGGAAATATTCCTTTAGATTTGGGTAAAGTATTCCTTTATACGATTATTATCTTTGCGATTGTGATGGCGATATCTATTGCAATTACTTATGGTATATTTATAGGAGGATAGATATGAAAAGAAAATTATTATTTTTCATTTTATTACTTTTAATCATTTCTATTTTGCCAGTTCATGCAAAACCAGAGACATATGATAGAAATACTTTAGAAGACTATGGAGTTCGCAAGAATTGGACTATTAATGAAAATAATCTAAATAATGTTCTTCGTACTTATGCAGTTAATGCTAGTGAAAAGATTTATGATTTTTCAGAAATTTTAACGGAAGATGAAGAAAAACAATTACGAGAGAAAATTGATGCATTTGAGAAAAAACATCATATGGAACTTATTATTTTAACAGATTCTTATGAATATCCTGAGAGTTTAAAGAATAGTTGTTATAGTGATACGATGGCTGATAAAGAAATCTTTCGTATTAATGATGAATATGCTGCAGATTTCTATGATTATAATGATTTTGGAATGGATTATAACATGAGTGGTATTTTAATCTTTCGAAATACTGCTATTGATCCATGTTTTGATGCTATGTATTATGATATGTATACTTTTGGGAATGCTCAATTATATTTCGATCAATCTAGATATGATACAGTTTTAGATGCTATTTTTGATGATTTACATAGTGATAATTATTTAAGTGGCTTTGAAAGTTTTATTAGTAAGGTGGATAGTTATGTCACTTCCGGAAAGCCTTCTGCTTTGGAACAGTATTATGTAGATGAAAGTGGATATTTACAAAAACTACCAGCAACTTATCATGTTCCTTGGGGTATGTGTGCCGCTGTTTCTGGTGTGATTACGTTGATTGTTATTCTAATTCTCGTTCACAAGAACAAAATGGTTCATAAAGCTGTACAAGCTAGTGCTTATTTAGCAAAAGATACGGTTCATATTACGAATCGTCAGGATGTATTTGTGACATCTCATGTTACTAGTTATACGGAATCTGATAGTAGTAGCGGTGGAGGTGGATTCTCTTCTCATGGTGGCTCTTCTGGTGGAGGTCATAGCAGTGGAGGAGGTCGTCACGGTTAATTTCACAAAAATATAATCCTATTTTCATATAAATTTCACAAATGGATAGTATATTAGAAAAAGAAAGAGAGTGATAGAATGTCTGAAAAAATAAAAGAAGTGGAAGTAGAGGAAGAAGAAGTATCTACTTCAGTAGAAAAGAATAAGAAGGAAAAGAAAAAAAGTCGTGCAGGTTTATACTTCATCGGAATTTTGTTCTTGTTATTAATTGCTGTTGCTTTTGTGATTGCTTTAAATAATGTGGGACTATTAAGAATCGACGATTTAAAAACATCTAAGCCTAGAGCAGAATTATCTTATACTCAAACGAATAGTAAGATTAAAGAAGGTATTTACATGACGGATGTTTCAGAAGTTGTAGAAGAAGTTATGCCTTCCATTGTTGCGATTACTAGTAAGACTCTAGTAAAATCTGGTATGTTTGGACCTTTTTATAATCAAGAGAGATATTCTGAAGGTGCAGGCTCTGGGATTATTGTTAGTAAAAATGATGATGAATTATTGATTCTTACTAATAATCATGTTATTGAAGGTGCTAGTGAATTATCTGTTCAATTTGTAAATGAAAAAAATGTAGATGCTACTGTAAAGGGTACTTCTGAAAGAAAAGATGTTGCCGTTATTGCAGTAAAAATCAAAGATTTGGATGATGCTACTATTGAATCTATTAAGATTGCTACTTTGGGAGATAGTAATGCTTTAAAGGTAGGAAATGGTATTATCGCAATTGGTAATGCTTTAGGTTATGGACAATCTGTTACTACCGGTGTTGTTAGTGCCTTGAATCGTGAAGTAACAATCGATGATGTAAAATCAAAAATGATTCAAATAGATGCTGCTATTAATGGTGGAAATAGTGGAGGTGCTCTTTTAAACAGTAGTGGAGAAGTTGTAGGTATTAATTCTGCTAAGTATTCTTCTAGTGTAAGCAGTACTTCTGCTAGTATTGAAGGTATGGGATTTGCCATTCCTATTTCTGATGTAAAAGATTTAATTACTTCTTTAATGAATGGTGAAGAAGATAAGAGTGATGCTGTTATTGGTATAGAAGGATATATTATTACAGAAGCACAGAGTGAAGCTTATCATATGCCAGTTGGTTTCTATATTTCTAAAATTACAGAAGGTAGTGGAGCGGATAAAGCAAATCTTGAAATCGGTAATATTGTAACGGCAATTAATGGAAATAAAGTAACTAGTTTGAGTGACTTTACAGATGTTCTTTCTACTAAGAAGAAAGGGGATAAAGTTACTCTAAAAATTAGTTATGTTAAAGATAGAAGTTATCAAGAAAAAGAAGTGGATGTAACATTATCATAAAAAGAGATATTAGTCTCTTTTTTCTTTGCTTGAAAATAAGAAACATTCATGATAAAATATCTACAACTTTGAGGTGTTATGGATGGATCAGTTAGAAAAGGTCAAAGAAAAATATGCAGATCATATTGTGAAAATACAAGATTTATATGGGGACCAGGATCCTTCTTTTTTGTTTTACTTTTTAACGGAGCAATTCTCTTATTTATTAGATGATGATCCAGAAAAAGCATTATCTAAAACTGGAACTCAAATTCGAAAACTTCTTTATCCATTTATTCGATTGGTAGGACCTCTTTTTTTAACTAATCCACAAGTGATTGAGGATAGAAATTTTTTGCAGGGAATTTTATCGGAAGATAAAGGAATTACTTTACCGAAAGAGCCTGTTATTTGGGCATCGAATCATCGTTTGCAGGATGGTTTAGCGACTTTACTTGCTGCTTCTAGGCAAGGATATTTGCTGGTTGGAAATTTACCACAATTTTATAATACTTTAGATTCTATTCCTTCTTGGATAAATGGAATTATTTTAATCAATCGAAATCAGAAACAAAGTCGTATTAGTTCTCTTGAAAAATGTAAAAAAGCTATTGATTACGGTTCAGATGTGATTATGTTTCCAGAGGGTATTATTAATAAAACTCCGCATTTGTTATCTCTTCATTTGTTTCCTGGAGTATATAAAATTGCAAAGGAAAAAAATGTGAAAATCGTTCCGATTGTTCATTATCAAGAGAGTTTTGCTCATCATAAAAATATCATCCGACATATTGTTGTGGATGATCCTATCGATGTTAGTTCTATGAGCGAAAAAGAAGCCTTAACTTATTTACGAGATGTTTATGCCTACTGGTATTATTTGATGATGGAAAAATATGGTAGAAGTACTAGAGAAAAAGAACTTCATGGCTTTTCTTCCTTTGTAGAAGCTTGGGAAAATCAATTAAAGAATCGACCTGTTAATCGTTGTGATAGTGAGGTCGATCGCAGATCGGATTATATTTCCCACAGTGAAAAAGACCAAATGCAAGCCTGGGAAGATCTTTCTCTTTTGGATATTAGTCCTTCTAATGCTTTTCTTTTTTCTAATGTTGAAGATGCGAAAAAGTATGGCCTTTATCGCTTTCAAAGAAGATTTTAAATAGCGTTTAACAGATAAATTGATAAAGATAAAATGGTTGCGAAAAGAGATAGTAGAATATAGGGCACTAATAGTTTGGATATTTTACTGTTTATTAATGATGTTTCTTCTTTTAAAAATAGAGTAGATAAGAATGTTCCTAAAGTGGAAAGTACTCCTAGAAATGGTTTTTGTAAGCCAAAGAAGACTAGAGTGTAGCTTTGATTAAAAAGATAGTTGATAAGAAGCGTTTTCTTATAGCTTTTCGGGATATCCTTTAAAGCGTGAGAATAGACAATTTGGTATACTGTAATAGCTATTAGGATGTAAACCGTTGTCCAAGCAATTGGATAAAAGACTTGTGGTGGTGCAAAGAATGGTAATTTGATTTCCTTATAATAGTCATAATCTAGTGGAAAGATATAACTTACAAGCCATGGTATGAAACAGCCTGTGAATAGTAAAACTTTTTTGATCATTTTTTCATCTCCTCTTTTATTATGATATGTTTTTGTGTATAATATTATTAGTTTTTTAGGAGGAATTTTATGAATGGAGATATTGTATTTGATAGTAAGAATGTTCTTACTATGAAGTTACTTCATTATTTCATTACTGAAAAAAATTATAATCCTATTATCTTACAAGGGGTTGATAATGAGATTTGGTTAGAAAATTTAGATGAAGAGTGTAAAGTTGTTCGAATTGTTTCTAATTATATTCATAATGATGAGCAATTTGATTTTGATATTTTTAAGACCAAAAGAATTGTGCGAAAGATTAAGAAAAAGACCCTTTCTTTTCATATGAATGTTTTGAGTATCTTCTTAGATATGGGAGACAATGTAACAGAGGAGCTTAATAAAGATCCTAAGTTAATGAATGTGAAGGTAAAAGATGAGAAGGATATTTATCAAAATGTTTTCTTAAAAGAGACCTTTCCTGATTTGAAGAAAAAGATGGAATACTCTGAAGAAGGTGTTGAGTTATTTGCAAAAATAACGAATGATATAAATAGACATAATCGTGAAGATGCACATCGTTTAGAAAAGGTATTTCAACATAAAGAGAGTTATGTTACTTATTTCTTGATTGCACTTAATGTTCTTTTCTATTTTGTACCACTTTTGTCTGGCAATGATTCTACTATTATTGCGTCTTATTGTGTTCATGGACCTAGTATTCGTAATGGAGAGTATTATCGACTTCTTACAGGAATTTTTCTTCATGGAAGTATTTGGCATTTGGGTTTCAACTGCTATGCTTTATATTCTATTGGTTCTCAGATAGAAAACTATTTAGGACGTATGAAGTACATTTGTATTTATTTGTTTTCTGGTATTATTGGTTCCTTGTTTTCTATGAGTTTTAGTGGTACAGCTGCATCGATTGGTGCAAGTGGGGCTATTTTTGGACTTATGGGAGCTTTGTTATATTTTGGTTATTATTATCGAATTTATTTAGGAAATGTTGCGAAGACACAGATTTTACCTTTGATTTTATTAAATCTTGGAATGGGATTTATGTTATCTGGAGTGGATAATTTTGCTCATATTGGTGGCTTAGTAGGTGGTTTGATGATTACTATGGCTTTAGGAGTAAAAGATAAATCTTCAACTTTTGAAAGAGTAAATGGTTGGATTATTACGGCTATTTTTGTAGCATTTATTTCTTATTTTGCTTTCATCTATACAGCTCAATAAAATGTTGAGTTTTTGTGAGACTAATGATAAAATAAAGATATAAATAAAGTATGTGAGGTGAAGTGGAATGGTTTCGGAACAGACAAGTTTGTTTGATATTCAAGAAATTGATACAGAAGCAACTCGTGCAATTTTAAAAGAAGTTTATCAAGCACTAGAAGAAAGAGGCTATAATCCAATCAATCAAATTGTGGGCTACTTAATTAGTGGAGATCCTGGATACATATCTAGCTATGGAGATGCAAGAAGCAAGATTCAGACAATTGATCGTGCTAAAATTGTGGAAATTCTGCTTAAAGAATTTCAGAAAAGAGACCAATGAGATATTTAGGATTAGATTTAGGAAGTAGGACTTTAGGGATTGCGGTTAGTGATCCAACGGGTCTTATTGCTAGTAGCTACGGAGTTATTCGTCATCAAGAAGAATATCCAGAGTTGGTAGAAAAAGTAAAACAATTGGTAGAGGAACTTCATATAGATCAAATCGTACTTGGTTTTCCAAAAAATATGAATAATACGATTGGTCCGAAAGGAGAACTTAGTATCCAATTTCAAAAGATGCTTTTGGATGCTGTTTCTATTCCTGTTGTTTTAGAAGATGAAAGATTAACTACTAAGTTAGCTAATGATGTATTAATACAGGCTGATGTGTCTAGGAAAGGTCGCAAAGGGGTTGTAGATGAAGTGGCAGCTTCCCTTATTTTACAAGCATATTTAGATAGGAGAGAGAAAGAATGAAAAAGAATACGTTTTCTATGATTGATGAAAATGGAAATGAAATCGTTTATGATGTTTTATTTACTTTTGAGAATGAAGAGACTAATAAGAATTATATTGTATATACGGATAATACAAAAGATGAAGCAGGTAATGTTCAAGTATATGCATCTACTTATGATCCAGAGAATCCTCAAAGTAAATTAGAAAGTATTCAAACAGAAAAAGAATGGAAAGTAATTGAAACTATTTTGAATACTTTACAAGAAGAAGTTAAAAAGAGACAAAATGAATCAAAAAATGATGAGCAATAATTGCTCATTCTTTTTATGGAGGTAGTATGTTAGTGAAAAAGAAACCAAAGCCTCTTCTTTTTCTTTTCTTGTTTCTTTTGATAGGTTTAGTTAGTGTTATTATTTCGTATTTTTATTTTACTGGACCGGTTAATTCTAAAAAGAAAGAAAATATAGAAGTGACTATTGAAAATGGAATGACGAGTGTTGAGATTGGAAATATTTTAAAAGAAAAAGATTTGATTCATAGTACTTTCTTTTTCAAGGTATATTTGAAGCTTACTCATGCTAATTCTTTAAAAGCCTCTACTTATTTATTTCAAAAGAGTATGAGTTTAAAAGAAATCGTAGAAAGTTTAAAAGAAGGTAGTACTTATAATCCAAATCAGATTCGTATTACATTTAAAGAAGGACTTCGTTTGACCGATTATGCACAAGCAATTTCAGAAGAAACCAATCATTCTTATGAAGAAGTTCTTGCTTTGCTAAAAGATTCAGATTTTCTTCAAGAACTCATTCAGAAGTATTGGTTCTTAACAGAAGATATTTTGAATCCTAGTATTTATTATCCTTTGGAGGGATATTTAGCACCAGAAACTTATTTTTTTGATGATAAAGATGTTGAAATAAAAGAAATTATTGAAACAATGTTAAAACAAACAGAGAAGAATATAGAGGTTTATAAAGAGAAGATTTCAGAAAATCCTCATTATTATTTCACAATGGCTTCTGTTGTGGAATTAGAAGGTACGAATGCAGAAAATAGAGAAATGATTGTTGGTATTTTTCAGAACCGATTGTCTTCTGGAATGAATATGGGTAGTGATGTTACTACTTATTATGCATTACAGCTTCCTCTTACTAGTGATTTAACATCTGATCAGTTTAATGTTGTAAATCCTTATAATACTAGGAATCCTTCTATGATAGGTAAGATGCCAGTAGGTCCAATTTGCAGTCCTGGTAAAACTAGTTTGGCTGCAAGTGTTAATCCAACTAAGAGTGATTATTATTACTTTGTAGCAGATAAGCATGGAAAGATTTATTATACGAAAACAATGGCAGAGCACAGTCAAAAGATTGCAGAAATCAAAGCGAATGGAGATTGGATTTGGTAATATGTTAGATAGGAATCAATTAGCAAAAATTAAAGAGACTGCTTTTGAGAATAATATTCCCATTATGGTAGATGCAACAGCAGAGTATCTTCAAGAAATGATTCGAAAGAATAAAGTTCATCATGTTTTAGAAATCGGATCAGCTGTTGGTTATTCAGCCATCATGATGTGTGAAGAGGAAGATGTTACGGTAACGACTATTGAAAAGGATGAAGGTCGTTATTTGGAAGCTGTTAGAAATGTGGAGAAAATGCATTTACAAGAAAGAATTCATCTTTTGCATGAGGATGCTTTAGAAGTGGAATTAAATGAGTTATATGATCTTATTTTTATTGATGCTGCAAAGGCTCAAAATAAAAAGTTTTTTGAACGTTTTTCTAAAAATTTGAAACCAAATGGAGTTATTGTTACAGATAATATGAAATTTCATGGCTTGGTTGATCAGAAATTAAATGAAATTGAAAGTAAAAATTTAAGACAAATGATTCGAAAGATTCATGATTATATTTCTTTTTTACAAAATCATCCAGATTATGTTACGGAGTTTTTAGACATTGGCGATGGACTTGCTGTTAGTCATAGAAAATAAAATAGAAAAGGAGGTTCCTTTTCTTTTTTGATATCTTGATATATAATAAGCCTAAAGAAGGAGAAGGTTTATGAAATTACTAGTTGAATGTTCTCAAAAAGAACAGTTATATTTGGATTCTATCGATGGTATTATCCTTCCATTGGAGGGATTTAGTGTTGAAAGCGTTCTTTCTTTTTCTATGGATGAAATCAAAAGAATAAAAAGAGAGAGTCATTGCGAAGTCTTTGTTAAATTAAATAAGAACTTTATGAATGAAGATATTGAGGATTTGAAAAATATTTTGATTGAATTGGATCAATTAAAAATAGATGGTGTATTTTTCTATGATTTAGCTGTTTTACAGATCAAAAAAGAAATGCATTTGATGCTTCCTCTTATTTGGAATCAAACTCATATGGTTAATAATATGAAGACATGTAATTACTATCATTCTAAGGGAGTAGAGTATGCTTTAGTAGGAAAAGAGATTACTTTAGAGGAGATTCATGAGATTTTAGAAGGTACTTCTATGAAGATTATGGTAGAAGTTGTTAGTAGGCCAAGTGTTGCCTTTTCTAAACGATCTTTGATTACTAATTATTATCATGATTTGCAAAAGGAAGGAGGCAATTCTTTAACTGTTACAGAGGGAGTTAGTAATCGATCTTTTCGTTTATTAGAAAATGAAGATGGTACTAGTTTCTTTTTGGATACTATTACAAATGGTGTAGGGGTTATTCAAGATTTATATCGATGGAAGACTTCTTATATTGTTATGAGAGAATACGGAATGGAATCTTTCTTTGGAGAACTTGTTCATGATACTAAAGATTATATTCAAAAGAATTGTGAAGATTCTTCTTATGTTCTTAAATATCAAAAGTTAGGAGATTATACAAATTTCTTCTTTCAAAAAACAATTTATAGGGTGAAAAAAAATGGATAAGGTAGAGTTGTTGTCTCCTGCAGGAGATTTAGAAAGATTAAAAGTAACATTATTATATGGTGCAGATGCTGTTTATATTGGTGGAGAAAAGTATAGCTTGAGGGCTAATGCTAATAATTTTAGTTTAGCAGAGATACGAGAAGGATGCTTGTTTGCTCATAAGTTAGGAAAAAGAGTTCATTTAACTTTGAATATTGTTTTTCACAATGAAGATATGGAGGAAGTAGAAGATTATATCCATGAAGTTGTGGATTGTGGAATTGATGCTTTTATTGTTAGTGATCCTTTTATCATTTCTTATATTAAATCTCATTTTCCACAAGTAGAAGTTCATTTGTCTACTCAGAATTCTACTAGTAATTATAAAGCTGTTGAATACTTTCAAGAAGAAGGAGTTGATCGAGTTGTTCTTGCTCGTGAACTTTCGAAAAAGCAAATTCAAGAAATCGTAGAAAAATCTAAGATTGATATTGAAGTATTTATTCACGGTGCTATGTGTACTTGTTTTAGTGGTCGTTGTGCTTTATCTAACTACGTTACGAACCGGGATGCTAATCGAGGTGGTTGTGCTCAAGTTTGCCGTTTTCAGTTTCAAACAACGGAAGAAAAAGATTTTACTATGGCTCTTAAAGATATGAATATGGCAGAGTATATTGAGGATTTGATTGAGATTGGTGTAAAGAGTTTTAAAGTGGAAGGTAGAATGCGTTCTCTTTATTATCTTGCTACTGTCATTGGAACGTATCGTGCGATTATTGATTCTCATTATGATCATACTTTAACAGAAGAGAAAATGAAAGTTTTTCAGGAGAGACTTGATCGAGTTGCTAATCGAGAAACGTCTACTCATTATTTTATGAAAAAGGCCGATTATACGGATCAATACTATAGTGGAAGAGGAGAGCTTTCTAATCAAGATTATTTGGGTCAAGTGATTTCCTATCATGATGACTTATTGAAATTTTATGAAAGAAATTACTTTGAAGTAGGAGATTTGATTGAAGTTTTTACTCCAGCAGGAGATCATATTTCTTTTGTTGTCTCCGAGTTATATGATGAAAAAATGAATCCAGAGATGGTTGCTCGTCACCCGGATCAAATTTATTATTTGAAGCAACATTTTGATGTTTCTATTCCTGAGTATTCTATGCTTAGAATTTTAAAAAGAAAAGAAGATTAGAAAGTTGGTGAAGATATGGATGTTTTGGAACAGGCTAAAGAGAACTTTTTGAATAAGGAAAAATCTCTTAGTCCTTATGCATGTAAAAGTTCGGATGCTATTCGCTTAAGAAAGGAAAAAGAAGATATTCGTCCTCCTTATTTTCATGATACGGATCGAATTATTCATTCTTTATCTTATACACGTTATATGGACAAAACGCAGGTTTTTACTCGTAGTGAAAATGATCATGTAAGTAAAAGAATTACTCATGTTCAATTAGTTAGTAAAATTGCTAGAACAATTGGGAGAGCTCTTTCTTTGAATGAAGATTTGATTGAAGCAATTGCATTGGGTCATGATATTGGTCATACTCCATTAGGACATGTTGGGGAAGCTATTTTAAATGAAATTTCCTTGCGAGAGTTAGGAGAAGCTTTTGCTCATAATATTCAAAGCGTTCGTCACTTAATGATAGTTGAACATGATGGACGTGGCTTAAACCTTAGTATTCAAGTATTAGATGGAATTATGTGTCACAATGGAGAAATGTTAGATTCTACTTATGTACCTATGAAAAAGACAAAAGAAGAGTTTTTGAGGGAATATCATGATTCTTATCTTCATTTTGAAGATTCTGTTAAAAATCGTCCTATGACACTTGAAGGTTGCGTTGTTAGAATCAGTGATATTATTGGCTATATTGGGCGTGATATTGAAGATGCTATCGCTATTGGAAGAATTCATCGTGAAGATATCCCACAGGAGATTACTTCTGTTTTAGGTACTACGAATAAGGAAATTGTGAATACAATTGTTTTGGATATTATTCAAAATAGTATGAATCAACCATATATTCAAATGAGTTCTTCTGTTTTTTCTTCTTTACTTGCTTTGAAGAAGTTTAATTATCAAAGTATTTATCGACCTAGTACTACAAAACAAGAGCTTTCTTTTTATAAGGAAGGAATGAATCAGTTGTTTCAACGTTATCTTTTGGATGTGGAAGAGAATCATAAAGATAGTGTAATTTATGAATTGTTTTTAAAAAATCAGTGCAAGGAATACTTGGATAATACTAGTAATAAACGAAAAGTTATTGACTTTATTGCTGGTATGACAGATGATTTCTTTTTAAAAGAAATTCAAAAATAGAGAATTTTATTTTTCTTTTTGCATAGGATATTTAGGAACACTTTTTATTGATTTTTATAGGAATGCGTGGTATAATATGTCTACTTTTCTGCTCAAGGAGATTTTATTTGATTCAGTATGATATTGAAAAGTTAAAAATAATATGTTATACTATGTCAAGTTAGTCTATTGACAGAGAATTTTATGAGGTGATGAAAATGGGAAATAAAAATACGGTTTATTTGACTCAAGAAGGTTTAGATGATTTGAAGAGAGAGTTAGATGAGTTAATTAATATAAAACGTCCAGAAAATGTACAAGCAATTAAGGAAGCTAGATCTTTAGGAGATTTATCTGAAAATGCAGAATATGATGCTGCTAGAAATGAACAAGCTCAAATAGAAGCTAGAATTCAGCAGATTGAAAAGATGTTAGAAAATGTATCTATTATTTCAGATGTTAATACAGATACTGTTGGAATTGGAAATACAGTCGCTATCAAATATGTAGATGATGATGAAGAAGACGAATATAAAATTGTTGGTAGTCAAGAAGCCGATCCATTTGAAAGTAAAATTTCTAATGAGAGTCCAATTGCACAGGCATTATTTAATCATAAAGTAGGAGATATTGTTACTGTAGAGAGCCCTAATGGCAGTTATGATGTAGAAATAATTAAAATTAAATAGATTTATTTCGACAAAATTTATGAAGAAAAAAGTTTATTCTAAGAGAGTAAGCTTTTTTTTTGGAGGATATATGAAGAGACTTAGTTTATTTCTGTTTTTAGTTTTTTCTTTTTTTCTTCTTCTTCTTT